>JBFFJL010000201.1:0-6837 GCA_041555955.1 Nevskiaceae bacterium | reverse complement strand
GGCACCGCGCGCCTGTTCGCCGACTGGGCGCAGAGCTATCTGCCGCACAGCAACGCGTTGCCGCCCTCGGATCAGGCGCTGTGCCAGTCGGTTGGCGGCGATCCGAACATCGTCTACTACCACTCGCACTGGCGACTGGCGCCGGACGAAGCGCTGGTGATCCACGTGCCGCGCGTACCGCAATGCCGTTTCTGGAATCTGCAGATCAACAACTACTGGATGGAATCGCTGGACTACCGCTACCACCGGATCTGCCTGAACCAGCATTCGGCGCGACTCGACGCCGATGGTGGCGTCACCATGGTGCTGGCGCATACCGACCCAGGCCATCCGAACTGGCTGCAGACCGCAGGCCACGACAGCGGCACGATGTGTCTGCGCTGGGTTGGTGCCGACACTCAGGTCGATCCACTGACCCAGGTGGTCAAGCGCAGCGATCTCGAACACACCCTCTCGACCAAGGCCCTCGCCGCATGAGCACACCCGCGCGATTCGAACCTGAAGCCCTTTTGCAGGAAGCCCGCGACAAGGCCGGGCTCAGCGATTTCGGCGACCCCGCTTTTCTCGAAGGCCTGTCCAAGTTCTGCAGCGCCCTGGAGACCGACGCCAATCTTTCGGACTTCGGGCGCGGACTGCTGCACCAGAAATTCATCGAACTGCTGACCAACCGGCTCGGCATCGAGGACTGGTATCGGCGCCACCCCGAGATCGAAGATGAGGTCATCGAAGCCCCGCTGGTGATCGTCGGCCTGCCGCGCACCGGCACCACCCTGCTGCAGCGCATCCTCGCCTGCGATCCGCAGTTCTATTCGATGCAGTGGTGGGAGACGCGCTACCCGGTGCCATTCCCCGGCGAATCGCTGCAGCATCCGGATCAACGCATCGGCCAGGCGCGCGCCGAGGTCAAGGTGATGATCGAAGCGATGCCCAAGTTGCTGACGATCCACCCGATGGATGCCGACCAGGCTGACGAAGAGGTGATGCTGATGGAGCATTCCTTCGTCGCCGCAATGAACACCTATGCCTATGTCCCCAGCTATCTGGACTGGCTGGCACAGACCGACGAGCGCTCGGCGTACCGGCATCTGAAGCGCATCATGAAATTCCTGCAGTGGCAGAAGCGCCAGCGCGGCATCGTCGCGCAGCGCTGGGTGCTGAAGGCGCCGCATCATCTGCTGCGCATGCACCTGCTGCTGGAGCTGTTCCCCGGCGTCAAGGTGAACCAGACCCATCGCGATCCGATCGACACGATCCCGTCGATTGCCAGCTTCCTGCACACGCTGTGGGCGATCTATGGCGCCGACGCCCGCAAGCAAGCGGCCGGCGAGGAATGGAATGCGCTGATGGCGCGTGCGCTGAAACACACAATGGCCGTGCGCGAACAGGCCCCGCAGCAATTCCTCGACGTGCAGTTCATCGACACGGTCAAACGACCGTTCGAGATCGTGCGTGAAATCTATGCCTTCGCCGGGCTGACGCTGACACCCGAAACCGAAGCCGCGATGCATCGGTGGATGGACGCCAACCGCCGCGACGACCGCGGCTCGCACGAATACACGATGGAGGAGTACGGCCTCAGCGAGGCGCAGATCAAGCGCGATTTCGCCGAGTACCGTGCGCGCTACGTCGAACCCTATCTGCACTGAAACATCAGACACTGGAAGGAGAATCCCATGCTGCTGAAGGACAAAGTCGTCATTGTTTCCGGGATCGGCCCGGGCCTCGGCATCAAGCTGGCGATCGAAGCCGCACGCGAAGGCGCCAAAGCGGTCGCAGTTGCCGCACGCAGCGCAGAGAAACTGGATGAAGCCGAAGCGCGCATTCACGCGCTGGGCGGCAACACGCAGGTGCTCAAGTGCGTTACCGACATCACCGATCGCCAGCAGTGCGAGGCGCTGGCCGGACAGACCGCCGAACGTTTCGGTCGCATCGATGCGCTGGTCAACAGCGCGTTCTTCCATGGCGCGATGGACTATGTCGCGACCGCCGATCTCGACAGCTGGAATGAGGTTCTCGGCACCAACCTGCTCGGCACCCTGAAGCTCACTCAGTCCGTCCTGCCGCAGATGAAGAAGCAGGGCGGCGGCGCGATCGTGATGATCAACACCATGGCCGCGCGCCAGGTGCCGCCGCTGGGTGAAGCCGGCTATGCCGCATCCAAGGCAGCACTGGCCAACTCGGTGAAGTATCTGGCCAAGGAAGTCGGCGGCGACAACATCCGCGTCAACTCAGTCCATATGGGCTGGATGTGGGGTGCGCCGGTTCAAGGCTATGTCGCATGGCAGGCCGGCGAACTCGGCGTTCCAGAAGAGCAGCTCAAGCAGCAGATCGCATCCGGCATTCCGCTCGGCCGCATCCCGACCGACGACGAATGCGCGCGCGCGGCGCTGTTCCTGGTCTCGGACTACGCCAGTGCCGTCACCGGTGCCGCACTCGACGCCAACGGCGGCGCCTACATGCCGTAAGCCACATTGCGCTGAACGGGCGCACGGCTCTACGAACCGTCGACCGTCTGTCCCGCCCAAACGGCCGTCGGGGAACCCGACGGCCGTTTTTGCTTGCGCGCCTGCTTGAATGCAGCCTGGCCAGCGACGTCACTCTCACACGATCGCTCGCAGGCCGGGGACATTCAGGGACGAAAGGCGCACGCATGCAGACGATGACGATGTTCTTCGGGCTGATGTTACTGGCCACGGCCATCATGCTGTATCTGGTGTTTGGATCATGGCCACAAACCCGCACCGGGGTTCTCATCCGCTCGACCGCGTCGAAGCGTGAGCCGGGCGTGTCCTGGCTGCTGCGATCGCCGCTGGGCGCGATGCTGCGCAATCAACGGATCGACCTCTGGTCATTTCTGGCCACAACGCCGGGCGACCAGATCGAATCCGCGGTCGCCAATTGCCTGCGCTGTCCGTTCGCCGGCCGCTGCGACCGGACCGAAAGCCGTCGCGCTGCGAGCACGCCCCCGTCCTTCTGCCTGAATCGCGACGCGATCCTTCGCGCCCTTCATCTGCGCTGAGCAATCCGTCGCTGCGGCGTACTATTCGTAGCGATAGATCAGATCGAGACCGATGGAGCGGGGATCTCCCCAGATCACCGCACGGTCGGCCTGCGGCAGGTTGTCGATCGCAGTCAGCTCGTATTCCGTGTCGAGCAGATTCTTGCCCCACAGCGCGATATCCAGTGAACCCTTGTTGCCGAAACGGATGCCGTTGGCCATCAGCCGCGCGTTGAACAAACCGTAACCGTCGATCGCCGTCAGGCCGCGACGTTCCTCGGTGATGACGAAACCGTTGCGATCGCCGATGTAGTTCCAGCTGGCATAGGCCCGCAGATCGCCCCAGCCGAGGCGGGCCAGGGTCCAGTCGGCAAACAACACGCCCGAATGCGGCGGTGCTGCGATGAAGGGATAAAGACTGGCAACGTTGTCGCCGTTGATGTCGATCACTTCCAGCACCTGCGCATCGAGATAGGCGTACTGGAAGCCGAGCATCAGATTCTCGGCTGGAATGAATGCACCTTCGAGCTCGACGCCGGTCATGCGCGCCTTGCCGGCGTTGCGCGCCTTGGTATCGGAAATCGTGCCGGAGATCATGAAGTTGGTCTGCATGTCGGCGTAGTCGCTGTAGAACGCTGCCGCATTGAGCCGCAATGCACGTTGCAGCCACTCGCTCTTCAACCCCAGCTCCCAGGACTTCACACGCTCCGGCTTGAAGCCCTCGACGAAACCAAACCCGTACTCGGTACCGTCGGACGCTGCCCCCGAGTCGCCCGAAATCTGCGGATCGCGCAGATTGAAGCCGCCGCTCTTGTAGGCGGTGGAATACGACAGGTAGGTCGTCGCCATGTCGGTGATGTCGAACTGGATGTTCGCGGACGGCGAGAAATCGTCGTACTCGCTGTGCGCTTCGACACCCACAAAATCGTCCGGCCCGCCGACGGCTGCGGACGGCACCGGCACGGCGGCAAGACTGGTATCGGCCAACCGCACTTCGACGTACTGGCGCTGGATGAAGTCCTTGATCGCGTAGCGCTGGTCACGTGAGGCACGCAGGCCAACGGTGAAATTGAGGCGCCGGTCGAACAGCTGCGGCCGAAAGCTGATCTGACTGTAGGCCGCGTAGGCCTCGTTCTCGATGCCGTAGAGATAATCCCAGTAGGCGGACAGGCGCGGCAGCACATTGTCCTGCAGCTGACCCCGCAGCTCCGCCGGCAGCAGGCCCAGGATGACGTCGGCCTGCTGCGGATCGATCGTCGCGCTCTGGATGTGATGTATCGGCCCGCCGTCCTCGCCACCCTCCTCGGTGAAGTAGTACAGACCGGCGATATAGCTCAGACGATCGTCCCAGAAACTGCCGCTGAGCTGCAGCTCGTGCGACCACTGGGTCTGGAACGTGGTGGGAATCACCAGCGGCGTCGGCTCACCGTTGTTGGCCATGCGCGCGGCGGCACTGTCATAGACGTTCAGATCGATACGATAGCCGGTGTCACCGCCACCGCCGCTGAGATCCGGATACTGCGAATCCTCGAGCTTGCGGTAGGCACCAATGTACTTCAGCTCGAAATCATCGAACTGCTGCGCCAGCGTCAGGGTGTGCCCGCTGACCTTGGCGGTGGACGCCTCCATCGGCGCACCGGAGGCGAGCGCATCCAGACGATGCCGCGAGTACACCGAATTGGCCACGGCATACGGCTTGAAGTACTCCGCCAGACCGTGATTGGTTTCAGGCAGCAACACGCCCTGGAACATGTAGTTCACATACTCCAGATCGGTGTAATCGTAGCCATAGTCGATCGTCAGCGAATCGGTCGGCAACCAGCGCGCATCGAAGCGCAGACCCAAAGCCTGGCGATCACCGAAGTCCTCGCCCTCGCCGGTGTTGTCGACGAAGCCGTCGCTGCGACGACCCAGAAATGCAAACTTCACCGCAAGGTCGTCGGACACCGGCAGATTGAATGAACTCTTGCCGACCAGCAGATTGCGCTCGCCGAAGGTGATCTTGTGATTCATGCTGAACGCGGACGGATCCGGCCGCTTGGTGATGATGTTCACCGCTCCGCCGGTGGAGTTGCGTCCGTACAGCACGCCCTGGGGGCCTCGCAGCACTTCCATGCGCTCGATGTCTGCAAGGTCCAGCGCAAGCCCGACAGAGCGCGCAAGGTAGACCCCATCGATGTAGATCCCCACCGCAGGGTCCTGTGTGACCTGCGAGTCGGTGATGCCGACACCGCGAATGGTGATGCGCAACGTTGTGTTCGACAGCGGATGCGGCTCAACCACCATGCTCGGCACGTTCGAGCCCAGATCCTCAAGGCCGCCAATGCCACGCAGTTCCATCTTCTCGGAACCAAAGGCTTCGATCGAAATCGGCGTGTCCTGCAGCGATGACGCCTTCTTCTGCGCGGTGACGATGATCTCTTCAAGCTGCCGACCGCGTTCGGGTTTGCGCACGGGCTCGGCGACATCGGGTTCTGTCGTCGGCACCGGGATGACCGCCGCATAGACTTCTGGTTCGTCCGGCACCGATGCGTCGTCAGCTTGAGGCACGTCCGGCTGCTTTGCAGCGGCTTGCTCCGGTGCCGGCTCGGCTTGCGGCGGTTCGGACTCGCGCGAGCGGTCCGCTTGCGTCGCGGCCGCCGGCTCGGCGGTGGCATCGTTGTCCTGCCACAGAAAATCGAGCTCATCCTGCGCCGAGACCGGCGTATGCAGGACGGCAGCCACCGCCACGAACAGCGCGTGTCGAGCCAACTTCATTGCTCTCTCTCCAGACTCTTTATTGTGCGCCGCACTTCAATGGCGCTCGCGTCATAGGGGCATGCGCGATCTGCGCACGCCTGCTGTCACCAAATCACATCAACGACCCTGCCATGGCCCGCCCCAGAACCAGCGCGCATTGGCGCGCGCGCCGTTCCAGCGCTAAATCGTCTGCGCATCCTTGGCCCAGAGCACATCCGCGCCGCGTTCGTCGACGACGCCGAGCAGGCGATTGAGCGTGGTTTTCAGAATGGCCGCATCCGCAGCGCCGAGGCGCTCAAGCACCTGCGATTCGACCGCCTTGGCGGCCGAAATCAATCGGATCGCTGCTTCACGGCCACTGTCGGTCAATTCAAAGCCTTCTGCGGTGCCGCGGGCGAAACCACGTTCGACCAGACCATCGACAGCACGCTGGCGGCGCTCGTCGAGCACGCCGGCCATGCCTTCGGCAATCTGACCTTCGGTGAGCAAGGGTCTGAGTGTCAACGTCGACAGGACATAGAACTCCATGTCGTCCAGCCCCTCCCGCTCCAGGAAGGGCCGGATCTGCGCAAAGAAGCGGAAATGGCTGCGCCCCAGCAGATAGCCGAGAAAATCCTCGCCGAAACTGCCCGCCAGATGCGCGCTGCGCGGCTTCAGGTCAGGCGGGTCACGACGTGTGGCATGCGCATACTTGCCGCCATGAAAGACCAGCGGCGCTGCTTCGTCGCGTGCAAAACGCAGCACCTCGCCGATAAAGATCAGATGATCGCCACCCTGGTACTGCGACACTGTGCGGCACTCGAAGCGTGCCGCACAGCCACGCAGCAGTGGCACACTGCCGAGGCCCTCTTCGGTTTCCAGCCCCGAAAACTTGTCCTCGCCGCGACGCGCGAAGCGCCCGGAGAGATCTTCCTGATCTGAGCCCAGAACATGCACTGCCCAATGCTCGGCACTGCGGAAGGCCTCGAAGCTCCCGGCATTGTTGGCCAGACTCCACAGCACCAGCGGCGGATCGAGCGACACCGAATTGAAGCTGTTGGCGGTCAGCCCCAGGGGCGTCCCATCCGCCGCGCGCGTGGTGATGATCGTCACCCCGGTGG
>JBFFJL010000200.1:0-6876 GCA_041555955.1 Nevskiaceae bacterium | reverse complement strand
GGCTGCGCCGCCGCGGCAGCGTGGCCGTTCCCGAACGGAAAAACGGCAAACAATGTCGCCAGCACTGTCGTCAACAGAGATGGAGCGACCCGGATGGGCCGTGATCTCGGATTCATGGGGATTCCTCATCTGGGCCGTCGGCGTATCGACGCGAGCGGCACACGGATTCGACGCGGCCGCCCGCAAAGCGGACGGTGCGTCATCTGGCATTCCGCAACGGCGGAACGTCGGAGGGATCAGACGGGCGGGGCGCGCAGGGGTGGTCGTATGACGCTGCGATGCCGGAGCCTGGCGAGGATCTGTGGCGGACACAGTGAAGTCAGATATACGGTGTGGCGCGGCTTCGTATCCCGCTGCGTTGCGGTCAGAAAGGCGACAGGCTCGCGTGGTGTGTCGACGCCGAGGCGATGACCGCTTTTTCCGGCATCGTCGCCGGCGACCGCGGTGTCGACGTCCTGGTCGAAGGCCAGATGCGGAACCGCGGCATGGGCCAGATACGTCAGGGGGGGCTGATGTTCGCTGCGGGTCGCGTCGGCGAGGTGAGTGTGCCAGTGCAAGTCAACCGTGCGCGTGAGCACCAACATGCCGGCGATCATTGCCAGCATCAGTCTGCTCCATCGGATGCGCGCCGCTTTATTGTTCATTGCGAGCGAGTATGCCGCGGATCATGTCAACGGAATATGAACGTTTTCGCATATACCCTGTCACGGCTCGGTCCGAGGCGCCGGATTCAGTGCAGATCCGCCGTATCGACTGCACCCGAATCGCGTTGGCGCCGCGCCAGCTGATCCAGTTCCTGCTGGTGCTCGGCGACCGCGACACGCAACTGCTGCAAGTTCTCGCGCAGCATGTCGGCGACCAGCGCGTCGGTGCGCGGATCCTTCAGCACTTCCTCGATCACACGCATGGCCGCGTCGATCACGGATTGCACGATGTCGTCGTAGAACGGCAGTCGCGCGAGGCGTCCGGTTTGCCGATCCTGCTTCAGTTTCTCGACGATTGTGGAGCGCAACTGCACCTGGTTGTCGGCGAGTGCCCGCGAGATGTTTTCGGTATAGCGACCCTTGGCCAGTACTCCCTCGACCTGGTCGAGCACCGCGACCGTGACCGCGCCGCTGATGGATTTGACGATGGTGTCGCGGAACTTGTTGACCAGCAGATAGGTGAAATCGTCGCCGAAGGCGCGGTCAGCGGCAAAGCCGAAACGCGACAGCAGCACGACGATGCGCAGGATGCGGAACAGACGGAAGCCGCGGATCGCCGGATGCGATACCGGGATCATGCCGAGGATTTCGTACCAGTTGCGGATCAGGAAGCTGCGCTGCCAGCCGGCGGCGCGCCAGCGCCAGGTGAATTCGGCGGCGAAGATCGCACAGATGATGTAGTCGGCGAGAATGATGTCTCGCCGCTCGATTGCGGTGACCGGGCCCCAGGTTTCGTAGGCCAGCAGACCGATCGAAACGAATGCCAACACCAGCATGATCCAGTCGATCGTGCGGATGCGCCCCAGGACAAGGAGAAAGCGTCTGATATCCATGAGGCCCAAGCTTAGCCGGGCCGGAGGCAGCGCGCCTGCCTATGCCGGATCGTTGTCGCTGCGTACCGCGACAAGATCAGCGAATTCCGTTTCGCTGAACAGCCGTGATCGGGTCAGGAAGCGCTTGCCGGTGCCGTTCTCCAACGAATACATGTCTCCGCGACCGTCGACGACGTCGATGATCTGCCGCCGCAGTTGCAGACACAACGACTCGTGCGCTGCAGTGCTGCGGGCGAAACGGCAATGGATCTGCAGAAGCTGACCGATGCAGCGATGCAGGATGCACTGCAGGCCTGCAGCGGCAACGTGTCGGCAGCGGCGCGGCGCCTGGGTGTCAGCCGCAGCACCCTGTATCGCAGGGTGCTGGCCAGCGCGGAGAACTGAGCGCTACAGCAGCGCTTCTTCCAGTTCCTCGAGACTGGTCGCAATGTAATCGAGCATGCGCTGCACCCTCGGCACAGCGCGGCGGCAGGCGATCAGGCCGAAGTCCACGGCGTCGCCGCGGCTGATGATGGTGATGTTCAGCGCCATCGTGTCGACCACCAGCGAGGCCGGATACATGCCGTCGAGTCGACAGCCCTGCCAGTACATCGGTTCGCGCGGGCCGGGGACATGCGAGATCACCAGATTGGCGATGAAATGCCTGGGGTCGAGGCGTGACAGCCACATCAGTGCGCCCGGCAGCAGCTGCGCGACGCTGAACGCCTGCAGCTGGGCCGGCGACATCTCGCGGAAGCGCGCCTTGTTGTAGTCCATGCAGCCCTTGATCAGCAGCAGGCGTTCGACCGGATCGCTCAGGTGCGTGGCCAGATTGGCCAGCGCGAACGCGATCTCGTTGCCGCTGTCGCCATCATCGCGCCGCACCGAGACCGGAACGATCGAAACCAGGGGTTCGTCCGGCAGGGCGTCGAGATCTGTCAGATAGCGCCGCAGCGCCCCCGCACACAGCGCCAGAATCACGTCGTTGAGCGTGCCGTGGACGGCGTCAGCGACCGCGCGAATACGGTCCGTCGGATAGGACTGCGCGGCAAAGCGTCGCGATGCCGTGACCATCTGGTTGAGGATGCAGCGCGGTGCCTGCACGCTGGTGGCCAGATGCGGGTGATGCGCGCGGTAGTCGTGCCAGGTGTGCTGCAGTTGCTTGACGAAGGTCGGTGTTGCGCGCACGCCGTTGCGTGCGAGGCTGGCGATCAGTCCCACCGGACCCAGCGCGGCCGGGGCCGGTACCGCCAGCGTGGTGCCGGAGCGCCGCGACGGAATTTCCCACGGGGCCGCCATGCGCATCGAACTTTCGCGATCGTTCGACATCGACTTCATGAACAGGCGTAGCGCGGCGATGCCATCGACGACGGCGTGATGAATCTTGAAGTAGAGTGCGATGCGACCGTCTTCCAGACCTTCGACCAGATACATGCGCCACAGCGGATAGGCGCGGTCCAGATGCGCGCTGTGTACGCGCGACACCATCGCCAGCAACTCGCGGATGCGGCCGGGTTGGGGCAGGGCCAGATGCACGAAATGCTGGCCGAGGTCGAACTCGCGCTCCGAGTCCCAGAAGCGGAATCCAAAGCGGGTATTGGGATGCCGGTCGAATGGCGGAACCACGCCGGTGGACTCACGCAGGTGCGCGGCGATCTGCGCGGCGAAGTCCGGCGGAGCTCCTTCGGGCGGCTCGAACAACACCAGACCGCCGACATGCAGCGGCATGTGGCGCTGTTCGACCAGCAGGAATGCAGCGTCAATCGGCGACAGTCGCAGCATCCGTCAGCTCTCCTCGCTCGTCTTTTATTCACCGTGGCGCTTTACGCTGCCCAGGTCACGCCAGCAGGTCGTTGACCTTCATCAATTCAATAGCGGCCGGGTGTTCACGGCAGCTTGTCGTTGAGGCGCGAGTCCACCGGTGCGGCAATCGGCGCGCGTTGGTAGATTTCCGGCTTCTGCAGCATCTGGCTGGCGATGAACATCATCTTGATGTTGTCCAGCATCTGCTGCAGTTCGGTTGCGCGCGTTTCCTCATCGGTACATTCACCGATGCAGGGCAGGCGATCGCGGTAACGCCCGGCATTCGAGTCCAGCGGTGACTGCTGGCCTTCAACGATGATCGGATCGAGCTGCTGCGACGCTTCAGTCGTACCGTCGGCGGCATCGGCGGGCAGTGCCGAGATGAGCATCAGCAGTGTCAGCAGGCGAATGCTTTGATGGAACAGGCGCATGTGAATCCTCCGGTCTGCAACGCAAATGCGGCATCGGCTCAGCTTAGCGCATGCCGGTGTCCGCGTTGCGGCATGGTTTTACGAAGAACAGCTGACGCTCAGATGTGCCGCCTCGGGAGGCGGCTCCGCGGCGTAGCTTTCGAACTGGGGATGTTCGTCGTAGGGCTGTCGCAGCAGCGTCAATAGCGTTTCGATTTCACTGGCGTCGCCGCGCTGCGCAGCTTCAATCGCCCTCTGGGCTAGGTGATTGCGCAGGACGAATTTCGGATTGACCGCGTTCATGCGCATGCTGCGTTCGGTGTCGCCGCCGTCCTCCATCCGCAGGCGCTGGCGATAGTCCGTCAGCCAGGCATTCAGTGCATCGCCCTCCGTCACGGTGGCCGACAGGGCCGGCGTCGGCCTGTCGTCGGTGCTGACCGTCGCCAGTGCGCGAAAGCTGCGGGTGAAGTCGTGATGGCCGCGATGCAGGATCGAGATGAAGCGGTTGATCAGGGTCGGATCGTCGTCGTGCGGATCCCGCAAACCGACTTTCTGGCGCCAGGCTGCAGTCATCGCTTCGGCGTAGCTCGCCGGATAGCTGTCGACCAGCGCCTGACCGATCTCGACCGCCTGATCCGGCGACTCCGAGAGCAGTGGCAGGCTGGCCTGGACCAGACGCGAGCAGTTCCAGTGCCCTACCGTGGGCTGCTGATCGTAGGCGTAGCGCCCGCCGGCGTCGGTGTGATTGCAGATATGTTTGGCGTCGAAGCCGTCGATGAAGCCAAACGGTCCGTAGTCCAGGGTCAGGCCAAGAATCGACATGTTGTCGGTGTTCATGACGCCGTGGCAGAAGCCCAGCGACTGCCACTGCGCGATCAACTGCGCCGTGCGCCGGATCACTTCGCGCAGCCAGCGCTCGTAGCGATCCGGCAGCGCTGACAACTCCGGAAAGTGCGAATCGATGACGTGGTCTGCCAGTTCGCGCAGGGCGTCGTGCTGGTCGCGGTAGTAGAACACCTCAAAGTGCCCGAAGCGGACATGACTCGGTGCGATACGGCAGATCACTGCCGCGGTTTCGAGCGTCTCGCGCCGCACCGGATCGTCGGCCGAAACCAGACTCAGTGCGCGTGTGGTCGGCACGCCCAGATGGTGCAGTGCCTCGCCGCACAGGTACTCGCGCACGCTGGAACGCAGTACCGCGCGGCCGTCGCCGAAGCGTGAGAACGGCGTCTTGCCGGCGCCCTTGAGCTGCAGATCCCAGCGCTGCCCGTCCGGCGCGCGCAGTTGTCCCAGCAGGATCGCGCGACCGTCGCCGAGTTGCGGCACCCAGCCGCCGAACTGGTGTCCTGCGTACAGCATCGCGCGTGGATCGCCGCCGGGCAGTGATCGGTTGCCGGCGAGAATCTCGGTGAATTCAGGGCGCTCGGCTTCTGCGGGATCGATGCCGAGCTGTGTCAGCAATGGGCGGTTGAGGTGCAGCAGACGCGGTGCGGTGACCGGTGCCGGCTCGACGTGCGCGGAAAACACATCGCCCAGACGGGCATAGGCGTTGTCCAGCGGCAACGCGTCGATGCGGTATCCGTGCGATACGTCGTGTTCGGTGTCTGAGGGCAGGGGCATGCGAGCACTCTAGCAAGTAGACTTCCGGCATGTGTGATACCCAGGTGCTGGTGACCCAGGACGCGGTCTGGTTTGCGAAGAACTCGGACCGGGAGCCATCTGAACCGCAACCCGTGCTGCGGTATCCCGCAGTGCGCGGCGACCGGCAACAGTCTGTGCGTGCATCCCACATCGAGGTCGAGCAGGTACCGGATCGGTTGGCGACGATACTGTCACAGCCGGTGTGGTGCTGGGGCGCCGAAATGGGTGTCAACGAAGCCGGCGTTGCGATCGGCAACGAGGCGATCTTCTCGAAGCGTGCCAGTCTGCAGCCGGGTCTGCTTGGGATGGACCTGGTACGTCTGGGCCTGGAGCGCGCGGCCACGGCGGAGACCGCCATCGAAGTCATGACTGCGCTGCTGGAGCGCTATGGGCAGGGCGGTCCTGCCGGCTACAAGGACCAGGGCTTCTGCTACGACAGTAGTTTCATCGTGGCGGATGCCACAGGAGCCTGGGTGCTCGAAACGGCGGGGCGCAGCTGGGTTACGCGGCGGGTGCGTGGGCATGCAGCGATATCCAACGCGCTGAGCATCGGCGACGATTACCAGCGCTGCTCAGCCGACCTGTCCGCCACCCGGCCGGATTTCGCCGCTCGCTTTGATACGCGACTGATGCCGTGGTTCGCGCGATCCTCGAGTCGGCGGAGTCTGTCGATGCAGTGCCTGAGCGCGCCGGAGGCGCCCAGCATTGCGCGCTTTGCGCGACACCTGCGCACCCATCGTCGTTCGGATCAGGCCATCGAGCACGGCAGCAACGCGGATATCTGCATGCACTCGGCCGGACTGGTGCGTCGGCATCAGACCACCGGGTCATTGATTGCGCGGCTCAGCCCAGAGGGCGCTCAGTTCTGGCTGACCGGCACCTCGTCACCGTGTCTGTCGATCTTCCGGCCGGTGGCGTTTGACGGCGACTGGTCGGTGTTGACGGATCACGATTGCCGGATCGAGGCGCCGTTGTGGCGACGGCATGAATGGCTGCATCGCTGGGCGCTGGGTGACATTCGCCTGCGAGAACGTTTGACGGCGACGCGGGACGACGTTGAGGCACGGATGTTTGCGGCCTGTGCCGATGGCTCACCCGCTGGGCTGCAGCAGGCGGATCGTCTGGCTGCGGCCTGGCACAAGGTGCTGTGGGAGTCCCTGTCGGCCTTGCCGGCGCCTGCGCTTCCGCGCCATTGGCGCAGGATCGCCGCGCGCGACGGCATCGATCCGACGCGCGCGGCTGGCGCTCCCCCTAAACTAGCGCCTGATCCAACAGGCAGGGAGCGCGGCGCGTGAACATGAATTTTTCGAGCATGGGCTTGTGGGGCTTTCTGGTCCTGGTGGCGGATATCTGGGCGATCGTCAGCACCGTGCAGAGTTCGGCCACGACCGGCAAGAAGGTGGTCTGGATCCTGCTGATCCTGTTCCTGCCCGTGCTGGGATTCGTGTTGTGGCTGCTGCTGGGGCCACGCGGGCGCTGATGCTGCGGCTCAGTCCATCGTGAATC
>JBFFJL010000199.1:0-6937 GCA_041555955.1 Nevskiaceae bacterium | reverse complement strand
TGTCGATGGTCCCAGCGGGGTGGGCAAGGGACTGGTGACGCGCTGGCTGGCGCAACGTCTCCCTGGATGGCATCGGCTGGACAGTGGCGCCCTGTATCGCATCCTGGCACTGGCAGCGCATCGACGCGGGATCGATCTGCATGACGCGCCGTCTGTAGCCAGCTTGGCTCCAGCGCTGGAGATTCGATTTTCCGGTGCTACCGAGGACGATGAAGGGATCTGGGTCGACGGCCAAAACTGGACCCACGACATCCGACGCGAATCAACCGGAGCTCTGGCGTCGATGATTGCTGCGGCGGTGCCGGTGCGTGCTGCCCTGCTGCAGCGTCAACGCGACTTTCGCCAGGCGCCGGGTCTGATCGCGGATGGTCGTGACATGGGGACGGTGGTGTTTCCGGATGCCGCGCTGAAGGTGTTCATGGATGCCAGCCCGCAGGAGCGTGCCGAGCGCCGACTCAAGCAGTTGAGTGCAAAAGGGATACAGGCTACACTCGCGCCCCTTTGCGAAGAGATTCGCGCCCGCGACGAGCGCGACCGAAGCCGCTCTGCATCCCCGCTGAAGCCTGCGGATGATGCGGAACTGCTTGATACAACAGGACTTTCACCCGGAGAAGTGGTATCAAAGGTGGATCTTCTGCTGCAGCGGTATCGGTTGGTCTAGGACGTTTTTCCAGCGCAAAAAACAGGTCGGTCTCACGATAGCGTGGGCCGGGTTTTTCATTTCTAACAGGCCCCATCGCGAGTACGCGTAGGGAACGTTAACAGACAGAGTTGATAAATGAGCGAAAGTTTCGCTGAGATGTTTGAGGCTAGCCTCAAGAGTGGCCAATCCATGCAGTCCGGCACGATCGTCAATGCACGCGTGCTGGAGGTCAAATCCGACGTCGTCATCGTCGACGCCGGCCTGAAGTCGGAAGGCGTGATTCCGCTTCAGGAGTTCATGGTCGACGGCGAGTTGAGAGTCGCTGCCGGCGATGAAGTTGAAGTGGCACTGGAAACTGTTGAGGACGGCTTCGGCGAAACAAAGTTCTCGAAAGAGAAAGCCGAACGCATCAAGACCTGGGATCGCCTGGCCAAGGCCTTCGAAGAGAAGGAAACGGTCATCGGCACGATCACCGGCAAGGTCAAGGGTGGTTTTACGGTCGACATCGGTTCGGTCCGCGCGTTCCTGCCGGGATCGCTGGTCGACGTTCGCCCGGTTCGCGACACCTCGTACCTCGAAGGCAAGCCGCTCGAGTTCAAGGTCATCAAGCTCGACAAGCTGCGCAACAATGTCGTTGTTTCTCGTCGCGAAGTGCTCGAAGCCGAGTACAGCGCCGAGCGTGACAGCCTGCTGGCCAATCTGCAGGAAGGCATCGTCCTCAAGGGCGTGGTCAAGAATTTGGTCGAGTACGGCGCGTTCGTCGACCTCGGCGGCATCGATGGCCTGCTGCACATCACCGACATGACCTGGAAGCGGGTCAAGGATCCGGCCGAAGTGGTCACCGTCGGCGACGAGATCGAAGTCAAGGTTCTGAAGTACGACCGCGAGCGCCGTCGCGTTTCGCTGGGTCTGAAGCAGCTGGGCGCGGATCCCTGGGTCGACATCGAACGCCGCTACCCGGAGAAGACCCGCCTGTTCGGCAAGGTCACCAACATCACCGATTACGGCTCGTTTGTCGAAATCGAGCCGGGTGTCGAAGGCCTTGTCCATGTGTCAGAAATGGACTGGACCAACAAGAACGTCAATCCGGCCAAGGTCGTGCAGGTTGGCGACGAAGTCGAAGTGATGATTCTCGACATCGACGGCGAGCGTCGCCGTATCTCGCTGGGCATGAAGCAGTGCAAGCCCAATCCGTGGGAAGATTTCGCTCAGAATCACCAGAAGGGCGATCGTGTTCACGGTGCGATCAAGTCGATCACCGACTTCGGCATCTTCATCGGCCTGGACGGCGGTATCGACGGTCTGGTGCATCTGTCCGATCTGGACTGGAACGAGCCGGGCGAAGTCGCTGTGCGCCGTTACCAGAAGGGGCAGGAACTCGATGCGGTCGTGCTGGCGATCGACGGTGCGCGTGAGCGCATCTCGCTGGGCGTCAAACAGGTCAGCTCCGATCCGCTGGCAGAGTTCATCGCCAGCACCACCAAGGGCGTGATCGTCAGCGGCACGGTGCGTGAAGTTGACGTTCGCGGCGCCGTGATCGATCTCGGCAACGGTGTCGAAGGCTACATCCGGGCCAACGATCTGGCGCGTGAGCGCGTGGAAGATGCGACCAAGCTGCTGAAGGAAGGCGATACTTTGGAATCGCGCTTCGTCGGCGTTGATCGCAAGAATCGCGTGATCCAGTTGTCGGTCCGCGAGAAGGAAATCCAGGAAGAGCAGGAGACCGTCGCGGAGTACAGCCGCAACGCGTCGACCGGCAAGACCAGCCTGGGCGACCTGCTCAAGGAACAGATGGGCGGTAACAACAACACTTAAGTTGTTCGCCTATCATCCCGAAAACACGGGATAAATTAAGAGGGCCGCGCTTGCGCGGCTCTTTTTTTTTCTTTATTGTTCAAGCTCCTACATTCAACAGGCGGGCGGCAGCGCTCCATGACCAAGTCGGAACTGATCGAACATCTCGCCGGCAGGCAAACGCACTTGATGCACAAGGACGTCGAGCTTGCGGTCAAGCTGGTGCTGGATCAGATCAGCAACGCGCTGGCCCGTGATGACAGGGTCGAGATTCGCGGCTTTGGCAGCTTCGCCTTGCACCATCGGCCGGCGCGGGTCGGGCGTAACCCCAAGACCGGCGATCCGGTCAGCATCCCGCCAAAGCGGGTTCCGCATTTCAAGCCGGGGAAGGAGATGCGCGAACGCGTCAATGCCAGCCTGGCAACTGTGCCCCACATTCTGCGAGCGGCCGATCAGCATGATCCCGACGCGGACGATGCCGAATAGGAGACGTCCGAATGTGGCGAATCGTGCTGTTGGTCCTGTTGATCGCCGTGCTGATGTTGGGCGCGTCGATCGGGTACTTCAATGCACAGAGCGTCACCTTCAACTACCTTCTGGGCGAATGGCAGATTCCGTTGATTGCCTTGCTGATCGCTGATTTCGCCTTCGGTGTGCTGATCGCACTGGCGGTGGCTGCGGCGCGCATTGTCAGTTTGCGTCTTGAGCTTCGGCGTCTGCGCGGTCGGATACGAGACCATGAAGCCGAACTGCGCAATCTGCGCAATCTTCCGATGAATCCCGATACCAGCGTCGCTGCGACCACGACGTCGTCAACGGTCTGAGCGCGGCGCCAGCGCATGCTCGACCCTTTGTTCTTGTGGCTGTTGCTGCCCCTGGGTTTTGTCCTTGGCTGGGCGCTGCGACGCAACATGGCCAGCGAAAAAAGCACCCGCAGTTTGTCGACCGAGCAACTGGGCGGGCTGCTTTCGCAACTGGAGTCTGATGACCCTGATCGGGCGATTGCCGCGCTGACTGCGGTTGCCGAACTCGACCCATCGACCGTTGAATTGCACATGACGCTGGGGCGCATGTTCCGCAAACGCGGTGAAGTCGATCGCGCACTGCGTGTGCATGAAGCCCTGGTCGCGCGCCAGGGCATAGCGCCATCGCTGCACGATCAGGCGCGCTACGAGCTTGCACAGGACTACATGACCGCCGGGGTCATGGACCGTGCAGAGCAGCTGTTCGGCGAACTGGCCGAGCAGGGCAAGTACGTGACGCCGTCGCTGGAGGCGATTCGCACGATGCACGAGCAGGCACGTGATTGGAAACCGGCGATCGATGCGGCGCGACGTCTCGAAGCGGCGCAGGGGGAGTCGCAGCGCGCCGCGATTGCACAGTATTTCTGCGAACTGGCGGACGAGGCGCGGCGCGAAAAGAAACTGGCTGGCGCGATTCGCCAGGCGCGGCGGGCGCTGGATGAAGATCCGGGCTGTGTCCGCGCCCATTTGATGCTCGGGGAACTCAATGAGACTGACGGCGATTTTGCTGCAGCCACCAAAGGCTATCTGCGGGCCTTCGAGCAGGATCCCCGCTTCCTGCCTGATGTGATCGAGCCGCTACGGCGATGTTTCGAGAAGACTGGCGATCGCGAAGGGTATCTTCAGTTTCTGGCGGATGCGCGCGAGATGTCTTCATCGAGCCTGCCGATTCTGGCCGAGGCACGATTGCTGGCCGAAGGCGGCATTGATCCATTTGAACATCTGGCCCAAGGGCTGGAAGCACGGCCCAGCCGGGCGGTCCTGGCAGATTTTCTCGAGGTGCTGGAGCGTCAGCCCAATGTCATCGCCTCGGGGCTGGACAAACCAGCCGCGCGCCTGCGGGAAGCCCTGGTGCGCCTGATGGAGACGGCGCCGCGCTACCAGTGCAGCCATTGCGGGTTCAGCCCGCGGCAATTGTTCTGGCAGTGCCCAAGCTGCAAGCATTGGGGCACGACGGCGCCGGCTGATGACATCATGAAGGTCTGAGTTCGCCGTTCCAGATCACCGTTGTAACCGTGTAGATGTGAACATGCCGAGCCCCAGCAGATCGTGATCGGTGCGCTCTGCCGCGCAAATTATCAAGGAAATTCAAGCGATCAGACCAGGCGCCCCTTTGACGCCCGCTAGCGACTCTGGCACTTTGAACGACTGCGAGATTCCAATAACGACGACCAGAGGAGATCCGTGGGCAAGACCGCATTCGTCACCGGCGCCACTGGCTTCGTGGGCCTGAATCTCGTGGAGCATCTCTGCGAGCAGGGCTGGGACGTGATCGCCCTGCATCGCGCGCGGTCCGATCTGTCCGGGCTGGATCGCATGCCCAAGGTTGAGCGGGTGATCGGCGATGTCACTGATGCGCGTTCGCTCAGCGCAGTGATGCCCAAGGGGGTCGACTGCGTTTTCCATGCCGCCGGCAATACCAGCCTGTGGTCGAAATCCCATGTCGAGCAACTCAAGGTCAATGTTCGCGGCACGCGCAACGTCGTGCGCGCAGCGCTGGAGGCACGCGTCAAACGCTTTGTCCACACATCCAGCATCGTCGCCTACGGGTTGCACAGCGGTGTCATCACGGAGGAAACGCCGACTCGTGGCAGTGCTGTCGGCATTAACTATGTGCGCAGCAAGGCGATGTCCGAGCGTGAAGTGCGCAAGGGCATGTCGGCCGGCCTAAAAGCAGTGATCATCAATCCGTCCAATATCCTCGGGCGGCATGACACCGCGAGCTGGTCGCGACTGTTTCGCTTGGTCAAGCAAGGACGCCTGCCCGCGGTGCCGCCGGGCGGCGGCAGCTTCTGCCACGCCGCGGAGGTCGCACGGGTCCTGGCCGTTGCCGCGGAGCGGGGCAAGGTGGGGCAGAACTACTTGCTTGGCGGTGCCCAAGCCAGCTACGTCGGGCTGGTCAAGGCGATCGCTGACTCACTGGGGCTGAAGCGCCGAGTCTATGCGGTGCATCCCCGCATATTGTCCACCTACGCTCAAATTGAGGAGTTGATTGCGCCGTTGTTCGGTCGCGAGCCGGACGTTACCGTCGACGCCGTCGAACTGCTGTCGCAGAACCTGTACTGCAGCAGTCGTCTGGCCGAACGGGAACTCGGTTATCAGCCGCGCAAGCTTGAAGAGATGATCGTTGATTGCCGCGAATGGATGCGCGCCGAACATCTGCTTTAGTTTTACCTCAGGGTCTGGAGCCCGCTCATTCAGCGCGGTCGTTCGACCAGTTCAACCCGCCGGTTTTCTGCGCGACCCGCTTCGGTCCGATTGCTGGCAACCGGCGCCAGATCGCCAACTCCGGCAGGCGCCAGGCGCGAGGCCGCAATTCCGTACCGCTTGACCAGAGCATTAACGACTGATTCTGCGCGGCGCCGTGACAGGCCCATATTGGTTTCATGGGTGCCGACGCTGTCGGTATGACCGACGACATACAACGACAGTCCACTCTGCTGTTTCAGCAGCTCGGAGATTTGCTCGAGGGTCGGCGTCGAAGCGCCGGTGAGTGTGTCGCTGCCGAAATCGAAGTAGATGTTGCGCAAGGCGATGTGGCCGGTTTCGCTGATTGCCTTGTTCATTGCCGAGGCGTCGACCAGGTTCTGTTCCATCGCCGCACTTTCGATGACGTCGGCCAGGACAATCGGACGATCCGAGGTTTCCTTGACCACGGTGCTGGACTTGAAACCGACGTAGATCGCCACATGGGTCGTGCCGTCGGCGCTCCGGGCCGCGAGAAAGTAGGCATCGTTCGGATCGGGGAACGAGTAATAGGCGCGATCACTACCGATTGAAGCGCCCGAATCGGCGAACGCACGGCGCTGGCCGTTTCCAAACAGGACCTCCATCAGCAGCGGACGCCCCCCGCATTCGGCTTTGGCGCAGCGATACAGAATTTCAGAACCCTGCTTGGACAAGCCCTGTTCGTAATTGCGGAAGACCTCCAGAGCGCTGCGGTCCGTGGGCGCGGCATACATCAAGCGTGTGAGCGTGCCTTCGAGCAGTTGCCCTGGCTCGGTCGTCCACGTGCCATCCTGCTTGAGCGGCTTGCCCAGAGGCAGCCAGTAGCTGTCGAAGGCCTTGCGCTGACTGCGCAGCAGGCAGGCACCTTCATAGCGTTGTACCGTGGGATGCTCTTGCGCTGACGGATCGTCGGCGCAGGCCTGCGCGTGCGCATCCAAACCGCACAGCATCAAGCCGAGAAAGGCCAAAGCGGTCATTGCAGCGCGCTGGAACCGCCACCTGCTCAAGGCATCCTCTGGACGACTTGCGCCGCCTCGAATAATGGCCATCGTTCTTTCCGTGTCCCGATCCGTGGAGTCAAAGTCTAGGAAAGGTTGACGAAGGGAAAAAGGACCTGGTTCTCAGAATTCCGGCTGGGGTGCCGCGCGACTGTGATGGGGCTCGCAGCAGCTCCGGCTGGACGGCGGCCCGCGTTGATCGACTCTGGGCCTGTGTCTTCTAACGAAGTGCGTCGGCCGCAGCGCGCTGG
>JBFFJL010000198.1:0-6941 GCA_041555955.1 Nevskiaceae bacterium | reverse complement strand
CGCCGACCAGGCGCGCACGATTCGTATTCCGGTCCACATGATCGAGACAATCAACAAGCTCAACCGAATCTCGCGGCAGATGCTGCAGGAGATGGGCCGCGAGCCGACGCCGGAAGAGCTGGCGATCAAGATGGAGATGCCCGAGGACAAGATCCGCAAGGTGCTCAAGATCGCCAAGGAACCGATCTCGATGGAAACCCCGATCGGCGACGACGAGGATTCGCATCTGGGCGACTTCATCGAGGACACCGCCGCGGTGTCCCCGGTCGAATCGGCCACGTCACAGTCGCTGGCAGAAGCCACGCACCAGATCCTCGCCAGCCTGACGCCGCGCGAGGCCAAGGTGCTGCGCATGCGCTTCGGCATCGACATGACGACGGACCATACGCTGGAAGAAGTCGGCAAGCAGTTCGACGTCACCCGCGAGCGCATCCGTCAGATCGAGGCCAAGGCCCTGCGCAAGTTGCGTCACCCGAGCCGGGCCAACTATCTGCGCAGCTTCCTCGACGAGTAGTCGTCGCAGCCACGGACAACAAAAAGCCCCGCATCAAGCGGGGCTTTTTGTTGGGGAGCGCCGCGCCGGCGGCGACACCCCGGGCTCGATGTCGTGATCAGAATGCGATGCGGACACCGGTACGGATGTCGCCGAGTTTCTGCTCGACATCATGGTCGCCGGTCAGACTCGAATACCGATAGTCGACAAACAGGCCCGAGCCGCCACTGAGGCTCAGCAGCGCTCCGACCATGTACTCCATGCCGTCGCCGAAATCGCCCACATCGAGATAGCCGACTTCGGCATAAACGCCAAGCGCTTCGCTGAGCGAGCCGGCGGCGCCGACATGGATGCCGTAGCCCGAATCGTCGCGATCAGCGCCCAGAATCGTCGGCGAGCTTTCGAACTCGAAATCGACATATTCGCCACGGACGTAGAACGGATTGTTCGCACCCAGATCGAAACCGAGCCCGGCGCGAATTGCCGTCAGCTGACCGTCAATCGACGTGCCTTCCAGGCTGCTGTAGTCATTGGCTTGGTATTCGGCAGTAATGAAACCAAAATCCGAGAACTGCAGCTGTGCGCGACCACCGTAGCCGTCACCGTTATCGAACGCACTGCCGTTGACTTCAAGGTCACCGGCTAAAACGTAGTAGGCATCAACCGCGGCACCGCCAGCGGTCGCCAGCGTGGGGGCCAAAGCAAGCACCGATGCTCCAAGCATGAATTTTATTGTGCGCATCCTTCATCTCCTTGAACAATGCTGCCGCTCCCGCTGGGCAGGGCGACTTTTGGGGGGAATTGTGAGTCGGCGGGCGCCACGCAAGCGAACGTGCTGGACGAAATCCTGCCAACGGAAATCTTGGGTCCCGATCAGAAGCGGAATCGCAGCCCGGCACGAACGTCGGCAACGACGATATCCTGATCGGCGTCGTTGCTCAGTCGGGTTTCCTGATAATCCGCAAACACGCTGAAGTTTGCGTCCAGGTTCAGCGCCAGGCCGGCCACATATTCGAAGCCATCACCCGCATCGCCCACGTCGAGATAGCCGACACGCGCTTCGACACTGAAGTACTTGAACAGGTCGAACTTTCCACCCAGGTGAACGCCGAAGCCGGTGTCATCACCGGCGCCATTAACGACGCCCAGCTCATAGCGGACATACTCAGCAAGCACGTAAACAGGCAGGGAGCCAATGCTGTAGCCCAGACCCGCGCGCAATTGATCGAGATCGGGATCGCTGACACCTTCGTAAGTTGACGACTGATACTGTCCGGCGGCGAACACGTGCTCACCGAAGCTGGTCGAAAGACGCACTCCGTATGCGTCGCCCTCCTCGGACTTGATCTCGCCGAGCGGCCCATCAACGTCCAGACCCGACTCCGGCACGGCATAAATGTCGAACGCGTCAAACGCGCCAGCGTGCGCCACCAACGGCGACGCCACCAACAAGCCCACAAGCGCATAGCGCAACGAATTCATTTCAGATGTCCTCCGGGATTCTTCTGCTTAAGCTCGGCCCGGACTCCCCCAGACCTGGGCGAAGTATAGCGGGGTCAGAGCCGTCCTGAGACCGCAACGCGCCCGCGACGACGTAGGCAACATCCAGTCGGCGCGCAGCGCCCCAAACAAAAAAGCGCGGCCATTGGACCGCGCCCGAAAAACTGCCGCCGCAGTCGGCGACTATTTCGCCGCCGCTGCTGTTCCGATGCTCGGCGTGTACAGCGGACCGTCCTGCAGCGAGAAGTAATGGGCCAAAGACTTGATCTCTTCATCAGACAACGTCGCGGCCTGCGCACCCATCACCGGATTCTTGCGCGTGCCGGCCTTGTACTCGTGCAGCGCCTGAGCGAGGTAATTGGCGTACTGGCCCGCCAGAACCGGGTAGGTCGGCGCAATGGGCCGGGCTCCTGCTTCACCGTGGCATGCCACGCACAGCGCCGCCTTTTCCGGTACCGCTTCGGCCGCAAAGCTGGCCACAGGAGCCAAGAAGAGCAGGGTCGTAATGATCGTACGCTTCATGATGACCTCAATGCGCCGGAGCAGTGGACAGGAACGCCGAAATATCGGCGATATCAGCATCCGTCATGCTCGCCGCCTGTGCATGCATGGTGCCGTGTGCACGCTCGCCCGAGCGATACGCCTTCAGCGCCGCTTCGAGATAGCCGGCGGGCTGTCCGCCGACTTTCGGCACGCGGTAGGTCGGATACGCGTTGTTGTACTTCGGAATGCCGTGGCAACCCATGCAGGTGTTGGCCTTGACGCGACCCGCCTCCACATCGCCCTGGGCGAATGCGGCAGGCGCAGTCAACGCGGCGGCAAGGGCGACGATGCCCCAACGCGCATACTTCATAAATCGACTCCCCTCGGATTTAACGCTTGATCAGGGGCGATATGTTCAGCGAAACGGCCGCGTGGGTCAACGCGGGCGGCGATCGCCCCCTTCGTCGCAACATACGGTGGAGCGAAACGCTGGCGAACTGCTACTCTCGCTGCACCCGTACCGGCCGCGTCGTCGTCCTGTGTCGTCGCGCGCCCTTCCCCGTCCGCAATTTCTATGCTCCGACTAGCCTGCCCGCCCCGAACCGCCGAATTGCAGCGGTGAGCACCATCCTTCAGCAAGCACCGGCTCCGCAGAGCCAGGAATTTGCCGCAGTCGACCTGGGCTCGAACAGTTTCCACATGCTGGTGGCGCGTGTCGAAAACGGCGCTGTCCAGGTCATCGACCGTTTGCGTGAGCCGGTCCGGCTCGCAGCCGGGCTGGACGCCGACAAGCGTCTTCAACCCGAAGCTGCGGCACGGGCGTTGGCCTGCCTGCAGCGCTTTGGCCAACGCCTGCGCGGCATTCCTGCCCATCAAGTCCGGGCGGTCGGCACCAACACCATGCGCAAGGTCCGACGCAGCGGCGATTTCCACGCCGCGGCCGAAGCCGCGCTGGGTCACGGCATCGAAGTCATCTCGGGCCTCGAAGAGGCGCGCCTGGTTTACGGCGGCGTCACCCACGGCATGGGCGATCAGCTGCCGCGTCGACTGGTGGTCGATATCGGCGGTGGCAGCACCGAATTGATCATCGGGCGACGCACCACGCCGCGCGTGATGGAATCGGTATCACTCGGCTGCGTCGTGCATACCCAACGCTTTTTCGACGACGGCGAGATTACGCCCGCGCGCTTCAAGCGCGCACGCCTGGCCGCGCGAGGAGAGCTGGAATTCCTGGAGCGCCGCTACCGCAAGGCCGGCTGGGACGTGGCGATTGGGTCGTCCGGCACCATTCGCGGCATCTGGCGCGTAATGCTGGCGCAGCGCTGGACCGATCAGCACATCACGCGCATCGGCCTCGAGAAAGTCATTGAGCTGGCACTGAGCCGCGATCACGTTGACCGTATCGACTTCGCCGGACTGCGCGATGATCGCCGGCCCGTCTTCATTGGCGGCCTCGCGGTACTGGCCGGCATCTTCGATTCCCTTGGCCTTGCCGAACTGCGCACCTCCGATCGAGCCCTGCGCGAAGGCCTGGTCTACGATCTGCTCGGACGCCTGTCCAATCACGATGTGCGTGACGAGGCAGTCGAAGCCATGGCCCGCCGCTACGGTGTCGATGCCGGGCACGCCGACGACCTGACCCGCACGGCACTGAAGCTGCTGGAGCAGGCGGCGAAACCCTGGAATCTGGAACTGGCCAATTCAAGACGGTTACTGCGCTGGGCAATCCAGTTGCATGAAGTCGGTTTGGTGATCACGCACAACGGTTACCACAAGCACAGCGGCTATATCGTGCGTAACAGCGACCTGCAGGGCTTTTCGCAGACGGACCAGAAACTGCTGGCCGCGTTGGTCCGATTGCATCGTGGTCGCTTTGCATTGGATGCATTCGACGACGTGCCGACGATCTGGGTTGAGCCGATCAAACGGCTGGCGATGATCCTGCGTCTGGCCTATCTGCTGCACCGCTCGCGCACACCCAAGGCCAAGCCGCCGGTGCGTTTGAACGCCAACCGCCGCGGCTACGACGTCGCGTTCACGCAGAAGCACTGGCTCGAGTGCCACCCGCTGACTCGCGCCGACCTTGAGCGGGAGACGGAAAATCTGGCGCCTGCGCAAATCCGTCTGAAGCTGATCGACTGAAACGCAAACCGCCGCAAGGGCTGCCTCAGGTCTCGTCCATCATGCGCCACTGGATCGGCTTGCCGCCGTCCGAATCTGGGCGGCGGTACGAGCCATCCGGCTGCAGTTCCCAACTTTGCGCGGTGTCCTGCAGATAGGCTTCCAGGTGTCCAAGCACGCGGTCGCGCAGCTTCTTGTCGAGGATAGGAAACGCGACTTCGACGCGGCGGAAAAGGTTGCGTTCCATCCAGTCGGCACTCGAAAGATACAACTCGGCATCACTGTCGTTCTCGAAATAGTACGCGCGGTGATGTTCGAGGAAGCGCCCGACGATCGAGCGCACATGGATGTTTTCAGACAGGCCTGGAACGCCAGGCCTCACACAGCACATGCCGCGTACGATCAGATCAATTTTCACTCCGGCCTGCGATGCGCGGTACAAGGCCTGGATGATTTCCGGCTCCACCAGCGAGTTCATCTTGGCAATGATGCGCGCCGGCTTGCCGGCTTTGGCATTGACAGTCTCGCGCTCAATCTTGGCATGCACCTGCTTGGCCAGCGTGAACGGCGATTGCAGCAGGCGGTGCAGCTTGATCACCTTGCCCAGGCTGGTCAGCTGCAGGAACACTGCGTGCACGTCCTTGCAGATCTGCGGGTCCGAGGTAAACAGGCCGTAGTCGGTATAGATGCGCGCGGTGCGCGGGTGATAGTTGCCCGTGCCCAGATGCGCATAGTGTCGCAACGCTGCGCCGCCTGACGCCGATTCCTCGCGCCGCACCACCAGGCACATCTTGGCGTGGGTCTTGTACCCGACCACACCGTAGACCACGTGCGCACCGACTTCCTGCAACTGTTCGGCCAGATCGATGTTGGCCTCCTCGTCGAAGCGTGCGCGCAGTTCGACGACCACGGTCACTTCCTTGCCGTTGCGCGCCGCCTCGATCAACGCCTCGACCACCGCCGACTTGTCGCCGGTGCGATACAGCGTCTGCTTGATCGCCAGTACCTTCGGGTCACGCGCCGCGTGGCGCAGAAAGTCGACCACCGGCATGAACGAATCGTAGGGATGATGCAGCAGCTGGTCGCGTTCGCGGATGGCGGAAAACACATCCGGCCCGGCCAGACTCTTGGGCACCTTCGGCGTGAACGGCGCATATTTGAGCTCGGCACGGTCGATCAGGTCCGGGATCGTCATCAGGCGATGCAGATTGACCGGGCCATTGACCTGATAGACATCCATCGGGGAGAGCTGCGCCACATCCATCAGGTACTGCCACATGGTTTCCGGGCAGTTATGCGCAACCTCAAGCCGCACGATGTCACCCCATTGACGCTGCGACAGCTCACCTTCCAGCGCCTCCATCAGGTCTTTGACTTCTTCTTCGTCGACCAGCAGATCGGAATTGCGCGTCAGCCGGAACTGGTAGCAGCCTGTCGCCTCCATCCCGGGAAACAGGTCATCGACGTAGGCATGGATCACCGACGACAGGAACACGAAATCGTGCGGACCGGAGCCGTCAAGGTTCTGCGGCAACTGAATCACACGCGGCAACGCACGCGGCGCCTGCACGATGGCAAAGCCGGTATTGCGGCCAAAGGCATCCTTGCCCGACAGCTGCACGATGAAGTTCAACGACTTGTTCAGGATGCGTGGAAACGGATGCGCCGGATCCAGACCCAGCGGCGACAGTACCGGCATCAACTCGTTCTGGAAGTAGCTCTTGAGCCAGGCATCCTGGTCCTGCGACCATTCCGAGCGACGCAGGAAACGGATCTGCGCCTGATCCAGCGCCGGAATGACGATCTCGTTGAACACCCGGTATTGCTCGTCAACCAGCTCGTGCGCGCGCTTGCTGATCGCGGCCAACGTGTCGCCCGGGGTCATGCCATCCGCACCGCGTTGCATCGGATTGAGTTCGGCCATTTGCTGCAGGCCGGCCACTCGCACCTCGAAAAACTCATCGAGATTGGAACTCGAGATGCACAGAAACTTGAGGCGCTCCAGCAGCGGGATTGCCTCGTCCTTGGCCTGCTCCATGACGCGCCGATTGAATTCAAGCAGCGACAGTTCACGGTTCAAAAACAGGTCGGTGGCGGGGAGCTCCAGCTCCGGAGGCGTGTTACTCATAGATTGTCAGGACGATTGAGGTCGTCCTGACAGCATATGTCAGGCCGTTGTCGCTTGCGTTACAGCCTCGTTGACTGCCGGCACCGGTCCGACCGGCGGCTCGGCCCGCTGCTGCCGCAGCGCCCGGGTCTGCGGCGGCGCGCCAGTGATCAATCGATCACCTTCCTTGCGCGTGAAGTATTTCCAGCTCCACTGCAGAAACACCCGAACGCGCTG
>JBFFJL010000197.1:0-6946 GCA_041555955.1 Nevskiaceae bacterium | reverse complement strand
GCTGCTGCTGGACACCGGCGTCTGATTGGTGATCGCGACGATGCGGGTGGAAAAGCCCGGGGGGACGCGGATACCCAGTTCGTCAGGTTCGCCGAGATCGCCGATGCCAGCAAAGCGGCCTGCGCGTGCGCCGCCATTACCCACCGGAGAGCTGCCGCCGCCGCAGGCGCTCAACAGTCCCCCGCCAGCCACTGCCGCTCCGGCACTCAAAAAGAGATTACGCAGAAATGCGCGGCGAGTGTGGCCGCGCAGGGGCGGCTGAATCAGCGGTTGCATCGAAAAGTCATCCTGGCTGTCGGTGCTGCAGCGAATCCGCGCCGCAACCTCCGGAATCAAAAATGGGCGTTCAGATTATGACAAGGCTGTGACGAAGCGATGAAGCCAGCAATATTGCGCACGGCATCGAGCCTTCGCTCAGTCCTTCAGCTTTTGCAGACGCTGCCATCCCAGCATCATGCCTGTCACCACTGCGCCGACCCCAATGCCGATCAGCGCGTTGAGCAACGTCGGCACGACCCATTGCAGCATTCCGCCAATGGAAGGCACGGCCGCAGCTGCGTGTGCGATATTCTCGACACCGTGATGCAGCGCCGGCAGGCCGTGCGCCAGGATGCCGCCGCCGACCAGAAACATCGCTGCGGTGCCGGCGACAGACAGCGTCTTCATCAGTCGCGGCGCCAGGCCCAGCAACGCGCGGCCGATGCGTTGCGTCAGCGCAGCGTCGCGTTGGCTCAGATACAGGCCGGCGTCGTCGAGTTTGACGATCCCGGCGACCAGACCGTAGACGCCGACGGTCATCAGCAGCGCAACCCCGGACAGCACCGCCACACGAGAGCCGAACGCTGCGTCGGCGACCGTGCCGAGCGTGATGACGACAATCTCGGCTGAGAGAATGAAGTCAGTCCGTACCGCGCCCCGGATCTTGTCGCGCTCGTAGGCGACCAGATCCACGGCCGGATCAGCCAGTGCGCGCAGGTGTTGGTCATGTTCGACCTGGGCGTCTTCTTGCGGATGCAGAAAACGATGCGCGATTTTCTCGAAGCCCTCGAAGCACAGGAATGCGCCGCCCAGCATCAGCAACGGCGTGATCGCCCACGGCACGAACGCACTGATCATCAGTGCGCTGGGCACCAGGATCAGCTTGTTGCGCAAAGAGCCCTTGGCGACGGCCCAGACCACGGGCAGCTCGCGATCCGCCTTGACCCCGGCGACCTGCTGCGCATTCAGCGCCAGATCATCGCCCAGCACGCCGGCCGTTTTCTTGGCGGCGACCTTGGTCATCACGCCGACGTCATCGAGGATCGTCGCGATGTCGTCGAGCAGGGTCAGCAGTGTGCCGGCGGCCATTCGAGGCTCCCTTCTACGTACTCAGCACTATCGAGTCGGACTTAATCGAGCACCGTGAAGGTGAGTCCTGAGTGCGCTCTGAGACGCTCGATCAGGCGATCGCCCATGGTCGTGGCCGGGGTCCAGATCCCCCCAGCGCAGTCCTTCCGGGAGATGTCCTGCGCCAGGCAGGCCGCGGCTTCGCCGAGGATCTTGGCGGTGGAGCCATAACCCGGATCACGGTCCCCGGTGACTTTGACCTGCACCGAGTTGCCCGCCGCAGTGTGGCCATAGAAGCGGAAGTCATAGAAACCCTTGGCCTGGGCATCCGGGCTCGGCCCCTCGCCCGGCTTCGGCATCACAAAGCGTTCCAGCGCCCAGCGCGTCGGCGGCAGCATCGCCGCTGCAACGAATCCCCCCAGACCCAGGGCGATTCCGGCGGCCGCCATGCGGCCCTTGGTGCCTGCGCCGGTCATCATCGCCTCGTCGTAGACGAAGTCGTGGCCGTAAGCGTCGTTGGCCAGCGCGTTGCTCCGATGCACGATGCGCGTGTTGATCCCGGACATCACGAACGGTCCGAGCCAGCTGCCGCATTCCGGATCAAACTCCGCGAAACGCACCTCAGGCTGCCTGGGACGTCCGTCGCCCCGGTCCGGGCAGACCGCGAACGGGTTGACCATCAGCTTGCGCACTTCCGGGTCGGCGGAAATTTCGCGCACCACGTTCATCAGGCTGGCAACGGTACCGCCCGAAGCGCCGCCACGCAGCGCCTTGATCCGCAGTTTGACCCGGGTGCACGGCTGACCATGCATACGCATCGATTCACGCTGCAGGAAATGCACACCCAGATCCGAGGGCACTGAATCGAAGCCACAGCAATGAACGATACGTGCGCCGCTGGCACGTGCGGTGGCCTCGTGTGCATCAATCATGCGGCGAATCCACTGCACCTCGCCGGTCAGATCGCAGTAGTCGGTGCCACTATGCGCACACACCCCCACCAGCGGTGAGCCGTACAGCGCGTAAGGACCCACCGTGGAAACCACCACGCGGGTGCTGGCGCACATCGACTCCAGCGCGGCGACATCGGCGGCGTCGGCAACGATCATCGGCAGTGATTCGGCACCCGCCCCCAGCGAGGCGCGCAGTTGCGCCAGCTTGGCGTGCGAGCGGCCGGCAATGGCCCAGCGCAGCTCACCGTTGGCCCCGTGACGATTGAACAGATAGCGGCTCAGGATCTGGCCAACGAAACTGGTTGCGCCAAAAACAACGATTTGCAGCGGCGTTTCGCTCATGAGTCTGCGGTCCCGGTAGCCCAGCGGAATGTCTGGCGGCAAGGATACCGGGGCCCGGACTGGACCGACACTCAGCCGGGCGGCAGCAGGAAGATCGGGCTCGACCAGGCGCGGTGTTCGACTTCGGCCAGGCATTGGTCGTCCAGCGGCGTTCGCGCATCGCCGTAGCAGGGTTTCACCGCAACGCAGCGACCCTGCTCATCGTAATCGCAGCGCAGCTGCGCGCCATTGATGGTGGGCTCGGCACGCTGGATGGCGCGGACGTAGTAGACCGTTTCTCGCGGAACGTCGCCGGCGCTGGTTGGATAATCCGGATCGTCGAATTCGACGGTGCACCCGGCGCCGTCGTCGGCACAGCGCAGTACCTTCCAGGGGTCCTCGATCAAGGGACCGGGATCGTCATGCAATCCGGTCTGGCGGCGGATGCGTACGATCTCGATCCGCTCGATCGGCGTGCGCGTATCGCCCGGATTGAAGCACTCGCCGCCGCACAGCTGTTCGACTCTTTCGACGCCGATCGCCGCCTCGGTCCACGCCGGGCATCCGGGTTTCTGCTCGAACGCACCGAGTGCGCGCACGCGGAAGTGCGGAATGTCCGTGCCTTCGAGTTCCGAGCCCATCGGATGACGTTGCCCGGCGCGGTCGATCAGGTCGAACCACAGCAGCATGCGCGGCCCGGACGTGCCGTAGACCTCCTTGCGCTGCAGCGCATCCCAGATCTGCTCCCGGCTGCGTCCATGCGTATGCACCGCGGCGAGCCCGCCGGTGTACAGGAACGACGCCAGACGTTCGGTCTCGTTGACCTGCAGGAAGTTGAACGGCGAACTCGGATCACCGAGTTCGAAATGCCGTGGCTGCTGCGGATTGCCGGTGGGCTTGGCACGATCGACGAAACGCTGCTGCACGATCTGATTCGCCGCGCCGCGCGCCTCGGTGCTGCTGTGGCGGCCCGTCTGTTTGAAACCGGTACCCGGCTCTGCGGCGTGATTGTCGCTGGAGCTGATGAAACCGAAGCGGAAACGCAGATCGCGACCATCATCGTCGCGCTCTTCCGGATTGTTCAGCGCCATGATCGCCTGCACCGAATTGCCCGGGCGGTGATTCAGCGGCGGCTGGAAGCAGTCGGTGCACTGGCCGCAGTTGAGCCAGTCCTCGGGTTTGACGTCGGCCACCGTCAGCTGCCCACCCCTCCCGGCCTTGAGATAGGCCAGCTCGACTTCGTCGACCCTGACCTCGCAATCGGCGGAGTCGGGATCGTCGCAGCGCGAGCGGATGATCTGACCGGCGCGTTGGCAGCACGGCAGGTAGTCGTCGGTGGCGTCAGGGCAGACCATGCCACCTTCGGCGTCGTAGGCGATCGCGCGCCAGTCACGGTACAACTCGGAGTTGCCGTGGCCCGAATGGACCTCGATCAGGGTCTGGCGCTTGGGGTCGTGCTGCTCGCGTGTGAGCTGCTTGGTCCAGTTGGACCCCGGCGGCGTGTAGTAGCCCCACGCGGTGCCGTGCGGAATCACCAGCGCCGGATAGCCCCACTCATCGAGTTTGCGGAACAGATCCCCGGGTTCGTTGGCGATTTCGATGCACTGTGTGGGCAGCTCGCGGCTGTTGACGCCTTCCGGACAGACCGGCACTTCGACCAGCTCCTTGCGCTTGTCCTGCTGCAGGAACTGGCGTTTGCGATTGGCGAAGTCGGCGACGTAGGGCCCCAGTGCGCGTTCGATCGGCGGCTGCGGGTCATTGCGCATGGCCCGGAACGGTACGCCACCGGCAACGATCGGCCGCGGCGGCACCGCATCTTCAGCCGTGTCGCGCAGGATCACGTTCTTGTGGCCGTAGTGCGTTTCCGGCGTGTTGCCCATCTGCGTCCATTCCCAGCCCAGGAACGCGACGACGTCCGGATTCTCCGCCGGACCGGCGGCTTCGTTACAGGCGCGCACGGTGTCCTTGATCATCGACCAGTGCCGCGGCGTCAGGCTCTCGACGTGATCGGTATGTGCATAGAAATCCAGCGATGCGCAGTAGCGTGCGTAATCGCAGGCGTCCGCGGGCGGCCGCGCGCCGGGCCCCTGCATCAACGGCAGCGCCCACACAAAGGCATCCATCGAGAAGGTCGTATGCACATGTAGATCGCCGAACAGAATCTGGTCGTCATCGCCGCCGTTCTGTATCTGCCGGGCGTCCAGCGTTTGCGGCGACACCCGTGATGTCGCGATCGACCCCGCGGTTTCCGGTTCCACCTGCCGATCCCAGTGCCCAACAGCCACGAGGACCGCAATCACCGCGGCAATGCCCACCGCCCAACGCACCGCGCCCCTGACGAACGTCTTCATTGCTCCTCCGCCGCGCGTCGATCCGCGCGATTCTGTGTTCTGCCCCCGCCGCCGTGCGATCCCGCGCATGGTGGCGCAACCGAGTAGTTTACACTCTATCAACTTTGCCATCGGGAGCCGAATTCGTGACGCATGTCATGCGCGATTCAGTCGCCCGTGCCTGGCTCGCGGTCGTCGGCGGCGGCGCTATTGCCGCCGCGGTGCTGCTTTACAGCGGATGGCGACCCGGCGGTCTGCCGGTGAACGCTGTGGCACAGGTCGGAGAGCACGCGATAGACCGCGCAGACTGGCTACGCGCCGTGGCTGCGGTCGAGGCCGATCGTGACCGGGCCTTGGACGCTGGCGAACGTGCACGCGTATTGCAGCACCTGATCGACGAAGAGCTGCTGCTGCAGCACGCGTTGAACAGTCGATTCGTACGCGACGATCCGGGCCTGCGCAAAACCATCATCGCAGCGCTGGTTGAAGCTTCGACCCAGGGGGCTGAGCCAGACGAAGCCGCAGCGCGCGCGCTGTTCGAGCAGAACCCCGAGGCATTCGGCGGCGCACCACGGCTGCGCGTAACCGCACTGCGGGTGCGGCCAGGGCTGACTGCGCCCTCGCAACAACAGATCGCCGTGGCCCTGCGTGGCGGCCCGACGCAGGCCGCGCTGCAGCTGCTGGACTTGCCGACGACACTGCTGCCGTTACCGCAGCTGGCACAGCGTATTGGCGGCAGTCTGGCGCAGACCCTGATCTCCGCGCCGACCGACGCTGTGATCGGCCCGCTACAGGTTGCCGGAGCATCGACCTATGCGATGGTGCGGGAACGCAGCGTCGACCGCCCGCGCTACGAAGACGTTGCCGACGCCGTGCGCGCCGAGTGGTCCCATCGGCAGGCGGATCGGGCCTTGGCTGGATTGCTGCAGAGCCTGCGCACAGACACGCCCATTCGCATTGCCGCCGATGCCAGGGCGGACTGAGCACACGCGCAAGCTAAGGTGGCGTCGTGCAGCCGCGCTGCTGCTGTTTGCGTTGCCGTGGCAACTGCACGCGCACAGTCGTTCGGTGTCGTACTCGGACTGGTCGGTGCAGGACAACAGCGTGCACACCGAACTGAGGCTGCCGCTGCGTGAGCTCAATGGGCTGAACCTGAATCCGCATGATCCCGGCGCCCGCGAGGTGATCGCAACCGCAGCCCGGAACGGCTTCATGCCGAGCGCCGCGGGTCAGGCCTGCACGCTGGTGTCGCAGGCGGCCCGCGTCACGGGCGATGCGGTACGGGTGTCGCTGGACTGGCACTGCCCGGCACGCGCCGACGCACTGCAGTCACGGTTTCTGCTCGACCGGATTCCCGGTCACCTGCACCTGATGCAACTGCGCGACGGCGCACGCGTGCTCGGGCCGTACGCCTTGAGCGCGGCACAGCCGCTGGCGCAGTGGCCGGCAGACCGCGCGAGCGGTCCGCCGTCGGCATCGCGCTACATCGTGCTCGGCGGGCAGCACATTCTGTCGGGCTGGGATCATCTGGCGTATCTGGTGGTGGTCCTGCTGGGTGCGGCAACACTGCGGCAGCTGGCCTGGCGTATCACCGGTTTCACCCTGGGACACAGTCTGACCCTGGCACTGGCCACTTTGGGCTGGGTGCGGCCGTCGCCGACCATGGTCGAGGCCTTCATCGCGCTGACCATCGCCTGTACCGCGGCCGAACGCCTGGTTTATGGGCATCCGCGCGCGGCGTGACACGCCGGCTCGATCGCGCTGCTGCTGTCAGCTGCCGGCTGGATCACGGGCACCTTGCCGTTTGCACTGGTGCCGGCGACGGTCCTGCTGACCGCAGGCGTGGCTGCAGCACCGCAAGCCAGAGTCGAGAGCCTGCAAACCACGCTGTTCGGGCTGTTTCACGGATTCGGCTTTGCCGGCGTACTGGCGCAGTTGAGCCATGGCGAGCCGCTGCCGGCGCTGCCCCTGTTCGGATTCAACCTGGGGGTTGAAATCGGGCAACTGCTGTTCGTG
>JBFFJL010000196.1:0-6994 GCA_041555955.1 Nevskiaceae bacterium | reverse complement strand
TCGATTTCAGATATCCCCTTCGAATCGGCTTCAACTGACAACAAGGCAGCTTCGACGGGCATCGCGTGGGCGTCGATTTTGCTCGCCGTTGATTGCATGCCCTGCTGATCTACGTCCGTCATGTCCAATTCCGGGTTCAAATATGCTCCAGTCATTATGGTCCTGATCGAACTGGTGCAGCGTTCGCCGGCTCTACCTCGTCGACGTCCGCGTTCCCGATTCTTGAACTGAGAGAGCGAGGCGACGAATAGGATTTGAACTCTCGGTACCGGTCGCTATGCGGTCCGACAATCAGCGTTGGCCAATTGATCTCAAAGTGGGATCCGAAGGGCGAACGGCGCAGCTGCGATGGACCCTGACGTTGTCATCCCCAAACAAAAGGCCCCTCGATGAGGGGCCTTTTTCATGCAACTGACTAAGCCAGCTTCTTGTGCCGCGAACGGCGATTGACGCCGGGTTCGCTGCCGGTGCGGCGGCGGAAGTCTTCTTCGTAGTCCTGATAGTTGCCTTCGTGCCAGACCACTTCGCCGGAATCCTCGAATGCGAGGATGTGCGTGGCGACGCGGTCGAGGAACCAGCGGTCATGCGAGATGACCATGGCGCAGCCGGGGAACGCCAGCACGGCTTCTTCCAGCGCACGCAGAGTTTCGACGTCCAGATCGTTGGTCGGTTCGTCGAGCAGCAGGACGTTGCCGCCGCTGAGCAGCAGCTTGGCCAGATGCACACGGTTGCGCTCTCCGCCGGACAGATCCTTGATGCGCTTGCCCTGTGATTCACCCTTGAAATTGAAGCGGCCGATGTACGCGCGCGACGGCATCTCGAAATTGCCGACGCGCAGGATGTCCTGACCCCCGGCGATTTCCTGGAATACGGTCTTGTCGCCGGCCAGTGCATCGCGCGACTGGTCGACATGCGCGAACTTGACGGTGTCGCCGATCTTGATCGTGCCGCCGTCCGGTTGCTCGTCACCGGTGAGCATGCGGAACAGCGTGGTCTTACCCATGCCGTTGGCGCCGATGATGCCAACGATTGCGCCGCGCGGCACCGAGAAGTTGACCCCTTCGTACAGCACGCGGTCACCGAACTGCTTCTTGAGGTTGTTGACCTCGATGACGACATCGCCCAGGCGCGGGCCCGGCGGAATGTACAGTTCCTTGGTTTCGGAACGCTTCTGGAATTCGGCCGACGCGAGTTCTTCGTACGCCTTGACGCGAGCCTTGGACTTGGCCTGGCGTCCCTTGGGATTCTTGCGCACCCACTCCAGTTCTTCCTTCATCGCGCGGGTGTGCGCGTCTTCGGACTTCTGTTCCTGTTCGAGGCGCTTTTCCTTCTGCTCCAGCCAGGTCGAATAGTTGCCTTGCCACGGAATGCCGTGGCCGCGATCCAGTTCCAGAATCCAGCCGGCGACGTTGTCGAGAAAGTAACGGTCATGCGTGACCGCGATGATGGTGCCGGGGAAATCCTTGAGGAACTTTTCCAGCCACGCCACCGACTCGGCGTCCAGATGGTTGGTCGGCTCGTCGAGCAGGATCATGTCGGGCTTGGACAACAGCAGGCGGCACAGTGCGACGCGGCGGCGTTCGCCACCGGAGAGCTTGGTGACGTCCGCATCCCACGGCGGAAGATTCAGCGCCTCCGCGGCCTTGTCCATGATCATGTCGAGGTTGTGGCCGTCGCTGGCGGCGAGAATGCCCTCCAGTTCCTGCTGCCGCGCGGAGAGCTTGTCGAAATCCGCGTCCGGCTCAGCGTAGGCCGCGTAGATCTGGTCCAGCTCGGCTTGGGCATTGGTGATTTCTGACAGCGCCTCTTCGACGTTGCCGCGCACGGTCTTGTTCGGATCAAGCTGCGGCTCCTGCGGCAAATAGCCGACTTTGAGGCCCGCCATCGGCCGCGCCTCGCCGTGAAACTCCTTGTCGACGCCGGCCATGATGCGCAGCAGGGTGGATTTACCTGCGCCGTTGTAGCCGAGTACGCCGATCTTGGCGCCGGGAAAGAAGGACAGCGAGATGTCGCGAAGGATTTCTTTCTTCGGCGGGACGGTCTTGCCGACCCGGTTCATGGTGTAGACGTACTGGGACATAGGGGTTCTGGATGATTTCTGGAATTTCCGGGGGGCTGATTATCCAGCAGTGGCCGCGAGGCTGTCATGCCCGGATGGTCTCGCCGCAGGTGAAATCCCCGCCGCGACTGCGTGCTGGGACGGCGCCAATGGGTGGGGCGCCCCTGATTTTGATGGAGTTGGCGCCATAAGGATCGGCGGGGCGGCGAGGCCTGCCCGATCTGGCACTCAGTCGAGCGGCGCAGCGGTGGCTGGTTGGCCGCGCCAATCGCCGATGGGGGCGGGATCGTATCTGGACAGTAACCCGCCTGAGCAGTGACCACTTGTGCAAACCCACCGGCGCCGGATCGGATGGGGGTGGGGAAACCGGCGGCGACGACCCCGGGGGCTTTGGCCGTGGCGCGGTGTCGCCGATGAAGCTTGTTGGGGAGGGATCACGGCTGCCGCGGCGGACCCCTGTGCGCGGTCTGGCGCGCTGATTCCGTGTTCGTTGACACAGCATTCGAATCATCCGCCGGCGCACCCACTGCACCTATAATGCGGCGCATGTGCGGTCGAGCCAGCATAGGAATCGCAGCGTGGATCTCATGCATCGTGGGGTGCCTCACGTGTGTGTCGGAGTCGCGTGCGGCCGATGAAATCTATCGCTGTCAGGTTGACGGCGCGACTGTGTTTTCGGACAAGCCCTGTGGTGTGTCGGCAGAGCGCATCGATGTGCCGTCGCCGATGCTGGTGCCGCCGCCGACAGGCCCGAAGTTGGATCTGCTGGGCGAGGCAGAGCGTCGCGATCAGCGTGCCGCGGAGCGCAAGGCCAAGGCCGATGCTGAATGGACCGCCGAATACGAGGCGCGCAAAACGCACGAGGAGAAGATCCGCGCTGCGCGGATCGCCGATGAGATCGTGACCGGCATGACCTCAGAGGAGGTGCGGCGGCTACGGGGTGATCCGGTCACTGTGGCAACGTCGCAGAATGGAAAGTCGCAACGCATGACCTGGAGCTATCTGCTCGACGATGGCAGCCGCTTGCATGTGAAGTTCACCGATGGCGTGGTCAGTTCGACCTCTTTGCGCCAGGAGAAGAAGTAGTGCCAGCAGCCTCGATCGGTTTGGAAAATGTGCGTCGTGCGGCGGCGGTGCTGGATGGCCAGATCGTGCGCACGCCCTGCACGCGGTCGCGGGTGCTGTCCAAGATCACCGGCGCTGAAGTCTGGCTGAAGTTCGAGAATTTCCAGTTCACCGCTTCGTTCAAGGAGCGCGGCGCGCTGAACAAACTGTCGCACCTGACCGAGGCTGAGCGCGCCGCCGGCGTCTGCGCCATGTCGGCCGGCAACCATGCGCAGGGCGTGGCCTACCATGCGACGCGACTGGGCATCCGCAGCGTGATCGTGATGCCGCGCAATACCCCGTTCACCAAGGTGCGCAACACCCGCGAACTCGGCGGCGAAGTGATTCTCCACGGCGAGACTCTGGCGGACGCTCAGGTGTATCTGGAGCGCGAGCTGGTCGCCGGACAGGGCATGACCCTGGTCCATCCGTATGACGATCCGCTGATCATCGCCGGTCAGGGGACGGTGGCGCTGGAAATGATGGAGCAGGCGCCGGGACTGGACACCCTGGTGGTGCCGATCGGCGGAGGTGGATTGATCGCCGGCATGTCGATCGCGGCGCACGGCCTCGATCCCGAGGTGCGCATGATCGGCGTGGAGTCATCCGGATATCCCTCGGCGTATGCGGCGCTGCAGAACGATCCGGAGCTGGTGCGCGGCGGCCAGACCATTGCCGAGGGCATCGCGGTCAAGAATATTGGCCGCCTGACGATCGAGATTATCCGCGAGCAGGTCGCCGAGCTGATGCGGGTCGACGAAGCGTCGATCGAGCGCGCGATCGGATTGCTGGCATCGATCGAGAAAGTCATCGTCGAAGGCGCCGGTGCGACCGGCCTGGCGGCGATGCTGACCGATCCCGCGCGCTTTGTCGGGCGTAGGGTCGGCCTGGTGCTGTGTGGCGGCAATATCGACACACGGTTGCTGGCTTCGGTATTGCTGCGCCAGTTGGTCAACGAGCAGCGGCTGATCAGCCTGTCGATCGATATCGAGGATCAGCCGGGCATTCTTGCGCGGGTCGCCGGACGTATTGGCGAGTCCGGCGGCAACATCGTGCAAGTGCATCATGAACGTCTGCATCGCGGCCACGCCAAGGGCGCGACCCTGGAATTCATGGTCGAGGCCCAGGACATGTCACACGCGCGGCAGATTTTCGACGATCTGACCGCATCGGGATTCACCGTGCGCCTGGGCACCGGCGGCATGGAATTCGACTGATCGCGGAACTGCCATGAAACGCACACTGTCCTTGTTCGAGTCCGCCACCGGACGCGGTCGCGTCGTGCGTCAGGGTGATCTGGTGCAGATCATCATTGATGGAGGCGGCGCACTGGTGACGACGTCGGTGGATTTTCGTGCAGCACAGAAGTGGGCGCAGTCCAAGCCGGCCACCGGCAATCTGATCTCCGATCGCGGGCGCTTCTTCGAGCAGATCGGGGCGTTGGTGTCGCGACCCGGCACGATGGCGCCGACGCGGGGCAACAGCAAACAGCTGGAGGGTCTGGCGCGGCTGATGAAGCAGGGTGGCTACGATCTGGGCGAGTGGATGTTGCCGCCGGAGCTGAAGAACGTCGGTCATGTGACGCTTCCGGGTCCGCGGGCGGCGCGCGACGCCAAGGACGATGTGGCATCGACTCCGGTCGAGGATCTGGCGGCCGACGCCGGTGATAAAGCAGCTCAGTGACGCACCGGTGGTCGCTGATTCGATCCGCTAGGAAATCACCGGGGGGCGTGTGGTCGCCGATTCCGGCGCGAAGATTTCCTTGTATGCGGTAAAGACCGACAGCAGCATCACCGGGGCCAGCACCAGCATGCCCAGTCCCATTGGAATGATGGCCAGAATCGTCAGGCCCAGCATGGCGATGCCGTATACCAGTAGCGGCATGACGTTGCGCAGGCAGCCCGCAAAGCTGGTCTGCAATGCGGTAACCGGGTCCATGCCGCGCAGCACTACCAGTGTGGGTGCGAACCAGCTGGCCATGCCCATCAGTGCCGACATCAGCAAGACCACCAAAGCGCCAAGTAGCGCGCCGCTGGTTGCAGTCATATCGGCGTGGTCGCCGGACATCACGGACGCGCCTACGGTGCCGAACACCAGCACCATCGCGACGACAACAATGATCGCGCCCATCACGACGTAAGCCACGCCCAGCAACAGCAAGGGCTGCAGGTGCGGGGCTTGAACACACGCCCACAGGTACTCCAGCTTGAAGCGTTCTCCGCGATCCTGCGCCTGCGCGCCCAGGGCAACGCCGCCGAGCAGGACCGGCATGAACAGATTGACCAGTAACGAACCCAGCAACGGCAGACTGCTGACGACGATGACGACGACGAAGATCACGACCATCGCCGCAATCCAGGCGCCGGCATCGGCGCGAAACAGCCGGAACGCCTCGGTGATCCAGCGCCAGCCGGCGCCAGCCGGTGCGGAGTGAATCGGCTGCTGCGGTTGCATGGAAGTCTCCCGGGCCAACGTGGGGTCAAGTTTGTCTGCCCACAGCATAACGGGTCTCCGGGGGCGGGCGTCACTCTGCCTGCGGTGTCGGTGGTCGTCCGAGCCGGAATGCGTGCACTCCGAGAGCGACTGCGCCGGCGCCGGCCAGGGTGATCAGGGCGACCACGCCGGGCCAGTGCGCATGGCGCCAGATCAGGGCCGGCAGAACGCCGCCCACGGTGCCGCCGATGTAGTAGCTGGTGACATACAGGCCCACCGCGGTCGCACGCGCCTGCGGCACGGCTTCGCCGACAAAGGTGGTGACCGTGGCCTGCGCGATGAACAGCCCGGCCGAGAACAGACACAGTCCGGCAACCACGGCTCCAAGGCGGTCCGGCAAGGTCACCAACAGGCCGACGATTGCCAGTGACCATGCCGAGACCAGCATCGCGGTGTGGCCGTAGTGGTTCAACAGACGGCCTGACCACGGCGTGACGAAGACGCTGAGCAGGTAAACCGTGAAAATCAGCGACAACTGCGCCGGTCCCAGCGCGAAGGGCGCTTCAGCCAGACGCAAGGTGATGTAGGTAAAACCGGCGACCAGGGCAAACAGCGCCGCGAAACCAGCGGCACAGGCGGCGCGCAGTTGCGGCAAGGCGAGCAGGCTCAACATCGGCGGGCGCGGTGTTTGCACGCTGCGTTGTCGCGGCTGCTCCGGGGTCAGCCAGGTGACGATGGCCCAGGCCAGCGCCAGTTGCAGCAAGGCCAGTGCGGCAAACGCCCAGCGCCATCCGGCAAGCTCGGCCACCATGCCGGCGAGCATGCGTCCGGCATAGCCACCGCCGATGGTGCCTGCAACATAGAGCGCAGTGATGGGGCGTGCCCGCACCGCCGGCCATTCCTGCGCGATGTAAGCCACGGTTACCGCGAAGATGCCGGGCAGGACCAGGCCCTGGAGGAACCGCGCGACAATCAGAAATGTTGCCGAAGGTGCCAGTGCACACAGCAGACCGGGCAGTGCGGCGAACAGCGCTGCGAACACGATCACGCGACGGTGACCGAGGCGATCGGCGATGACGCCAGCGAACGGCGCGGCGAGCGCAACGCCGGCAGTGCCGGCGGACATGATGGCGCCGGCCAGCGCCACGTCCTGGCCCATCCATACGCGTAGCAGGGGCAGCAGCGATTGCGGCGAGTACAGCGGCACGAAAGCCGCCGCCCCGGCCAGACACACCGCGATGCGGCGGCGATCCATACAGTTCCGGCGAATACGACAAGGGGCGACACCTTAGTGGCGCCCCTTGCTGATGTCCATCTGTGTCGGGAGTGGCCTAGTGTTGTGCTTCGCAATCAATCGAACGTATTCGCGGCGCCTTTGCGTGTCTGGCCGCGTTGCGG
>JBFFJL010000195.1:0-7017 GCA_041555955.1 Nevskiaceae bacterium | reverse complement strand
GAAGCCCCTTTTGGCGTGCTGCGCTCATATCGCTCCTTCCGGGGTACATCCCCCCCACACTGCCCGAGCAGGGTAAATGAAGCCCCGGCGTCGCATCAAGGGTACTGCGGTCTGCATCGATTTCGCGAAGAGCGAAATAGACACAGCCCTTGTATCGCTCCGCGACGCGCAAGCGCGCCCTTGACCCGATCCGTGCCTTCGTTTCCCCAACGGGCAGAGTGTGGCGCGGTGCCATGCTGAAACAAAGGAGATAAGAACATGACGACGTTTACGAGAGACGACCTGATCGCCGAGATCGAAGGCGTTAAGGCCGAGCTGGCAGAGATCGATCGCGCACGACTGCGCGATTACGACGAGCTCGACCGGCTCAACGAGCTCACTCAGTACGAGAACGAGCTCGTCATACAGTTTCGTGCAATCATCAACTGAAGGAGATCATCATGACTATCATCATTGGAACGCTTGGCTTCGTAATCGCTTTCTGGCTCTTGACCATGAAGATCGGCATCCTGCGAGTGCTGGGCTATGAGCTCTGGATCGACATCGTGATCTCGATCGCGATCATCGTGGTGCTCACGGGCACGACGAGTGGCTCGATCATCGCGTTGCTCGGCGGCGCAATCGTATCGCTGTCGCTCTCGATCGCTAAGGCCGCTTTTGGCTTCGAGCGGTTCGACTTCGCTACTCGCGAATGGCGCTACACGGGTCCGAAGTGGACCCGTTTCGCTAAAAAGGCTGTCGAGGAAGCGGTTATCCTCGCCAAGAAGCTCGACTAGTGGCTCACAGGAGTGAGTGAGACAGTTTCAACATATTGCAATAAGGAGATAAGACATGACTGCCACGATCAGAGAAAGCCTCTCAGAGACAGAGCTCGACGCTCTGCAACAGTTCGACGCTGAAAATCGCGACTACGTGCCCAATGGCAAGAATTGCCGTCACAAAGGGCACTGTGCCGCCGAGATCGCAGGGTCTTACGAAACTCTCGAAAAGTGGGAGCGTGAGCCCAAGATGACAATCGACGAGGGCATAGAAAAGGGTGTCATCGTCGACCACTTTCCGCGCTACGTGCCGAATAGCGAGCGCCATCCGACGGCACAGCCGATCGAGCGAGACGCCGACGGCACCCGCCGAACGGTCGAATGGACGACGCATGAGCTCGACATGATCGCGCTCGGCGTCCAAGGCCGGAACAACTGGTCCGACCATGACACGTACTGCTTCCGCCGTGACCTCTTGCGCCAGATCAAGTCGCTCATCAGCTTCTGCGACTTTGACGAAGATCTTGACTTCGTCTGCTACGAAATGGCAGCGTCCGAGTGCATGAAGGCGTACTCGAACGGTAAGCGCACCGCTCAGAAGCACGCCGATGCGGTCGCTTCGCTCCAAGCTGCTTCGCGCCAGACAAACGACATGGAGTGGGACGACAACAAGCTCCAACTGCTGACGAAGCGCGAGGCAGGCTACGCCGACCGGCTGTGGTGGTGGCGGGAGTATTACGCTGCGGCGAGGCAGGCGTACCGCGAGACGGTTCGCGACCTTGGGCCGAACTTCGCCCAGTGGTGCGACCCCGAATGGACGCCGCCGGACGTGAAGAAGAAGGCCGAGCGACGCTCCGCTCAGCGTCGTAACGACACTGCCGCTCGCGCAGAGCTCACGCGACGTGTCGCGCTCGCACAGGACAAGCAGCGGATGCTTGACGAGGAAGCGGCACGGATTGTCGCTTTCGCCGACGAGAAACAGCTCGACCTTACTGCCGCTGTCACCGGCGGAGACGCTTACGAGGAAAGCGACGAAGAGCCCCAGAGCGCCTTTGCTGCATACAGCGGCGTTTAACTCAACCGGGGAGCCGGACGCTAACGCGCCCGTGCTCCCCTTCTTTTTCTTTGTGTGGCAACCAAAACAGAAGGAGGTCGCCTCAATGCTTCGTTACTATGCCTACCTCTGTCGCGCTCACGACATGGCTTACGAATATTCAGACAGTCACGACGTCTGGCAGAATGGAGTGAGTGAGTTGCGTGTTATTGAAGACTTGGCGATAAAGATCAATCGCCCTTGTGTCACAACGGCAATCTGGAACGACGCGGCACGCGAAAAGTTCGTTGCGCCTTGGTCGGACCAGTTCTGCAAAACACCGAAAGGATGGAAATCATGACCTTCATTGCGAAAGCGATGGTCTTGAGCATCGCAGCCGAAGTCGTCAAGCGCGGGTTTCATGCGCTCGACGCATGGCGCTACAAACGTGCGCGTCTCAAGAGTGGTTGACGCGCTGCTGCACATAGCCAGCATCGCTATGTTGACAATCATCACCGGCATCTACTTTGCGCTGGTGATATTTGGCCCACTCATTTAAGGAGAAACACCGTGGAAGATCAAGTAGTTGGTCGATGGTCGAAGCAGCTTGAGCTGATGGACAGCCGACGCAATATGTTGTGGATGGTCGAGAGCTGCCGTACCGGCAGTGAGCTTCAGCTCTGCAAGCAACTCATGGGCTTCACGCCCGATAGCAACGGACCCGAGGCGAAGTTTTGGGGCAACCAGCTCCTGCAAAGGCTCATTTCGCGCCTTGAGGTTCACGTTTCCTCTCTCGAAGATCATCTTCTACAAGATTTGAGTGAGTGTGAAGCTGTTATCAAGCAGATTGAGGAAGGCGTCTTCAAGGTTGGAGGAACGGACTGATGTGGTATTATCTGGTTCGAACCGCAGCCCTCATGTTTGGAGCTCTCATCATCTTCGCCATGCTCAGCGTGCCGATCGCGGCAATCGTCTGGAGCATCGGCATCATCTTTTAACACCGCGTGCGTTCTGCGTTTCCGCGCGCGGCTCGCGGCCTCGACGGGTCTGTCTCCTGCTCGTCGGGGCCCACTTTCACCCACAGGAGATCGAACGATCACATATGAGGTATGAAATGTCGTTCAACATGAACCGTGTTACCTTGGCAGGCAATGTCGGCCAAGATCCCGAAATCCGCTCCACGAACAACGGCAACAAGGTCTGCAATATCTCGCTTGCGACCAACAAGTCCTACGTCAAGGACGGCGAGAAGCACGAAATCACCGAATGGCACCGGCTTGTCATCTTCGGCGACGGCTTGATCGACAAGTTGATCGCGCCATACGTGAGCAAGGGCTCGTCCTTGTTCGTGGAAGGCGAGCTTCGCACTCGCAAGTGGCAGGATCAGTCGGGTAACGACCGTTATTCGACCGAGATCGTCCTTTCGGGCCCACAGGCAATCATCCGCCTGCTTGGAGATCCGAAGGGCAAGGGCGACGGTCACAAGTCGACCGGCGAACATCGTGATCCCGACGTCGATCTCGACGACGAAATCCCGTTCTAAGCGCAATCTTGGAACGTGTACGCCGGGGTGCGGCGAGGCATCGCTCGACACTCCGGCACCTTCTTCCCTGCCGGGGGTGGACTTCTCTCCTTCCCCCCCGGAAACTTGGCCCGTCCGTTGCCCTTAGCTTCGGACGGGCTCCTTTTTGGTTTCAGTCAGAGGCACGGACTTTCCGTGTCGCTGTCTGCAACCAGAGAAGGAGAAAGACTGTGAATATCGTGCATAAGTTACTCATCGCCGGTTGGATTGCAGCCGGTATTGTTCTTGCGTACACCGTTGTCAGCGACGCCAACGCTGCCGAGGATGAGACTTACGTCATCGTGTGGTTCCAGTACGACCTTGGCTGCACAGAGACGGTGCTTAACGCCAACGGCGTGACCGGCTGGTGCTACGTCCCGAAGAAAGTTTACGAGACACAATATGCTGGCGAGGATGCCTGCGTAACCGACGCGAACCAAAGAATGGTGGTCGTAAGGGAGAGTATGCCAACCGAGAAACAGTACGCGGGTTTCCCCGTCTGTCTTCCGATGGCGCTCGCCTACAACGTAGTCGCCGACATCAATCGCTGGCGTCGGGACAGCTCGTTTTGAGTGAGTATGAGTTCCGTTATGTACCGATTAGGTACTTCATTCCGTTTATGCTCGAAGGCTGGACCCCGCTCTTCAACCCTAAGAAGGGCTGGGGCCCGCTTCCGGGCACGCACGGACAATATTCCTGCTACATGAGAAGGGAAATCCCAGATGTCGACAACGACAATGAGCGTACACGTCGGGAAGAACACGGGCGGCAAGGGTCGCCTCAAGGTGAAGGTTGACGACTATTCGTCAGCCGACTCAGCGTCCGATTATAACTTCGCAACGGTGAAGTTCTTGGCGGAGGACACGGAGATCACTCTGTTCATGGACAGCCTCGACAGCATCTACGCGTTGGGCCGTGCGATCATGGACACCGTCGCGGCCCAGCGAACCGCCGAAGCCCTGATCGAGAAAGGCCGCGCCATCGCCGAGGCCGAGGACTTTCCCGACTTCGTCGGTGAGTGAGTGTGACTTTTCAACAACTTAACAAGTGAGGACGACGACATGATAAACAACGTGACACCGCTTAACATCGGCCAAATGGGCCAGCGCACAGGCGTGATCGCCTCAACCGACGATCGCCCGTGGGAGTTCCCGGTCGAAATGATGCCGTTGACGGCTGTCAAGTCGGAAAGGACGCCATTTGACTTTGACGAGCCGAAGGATCGCCTTATCAACATCCCGCCGGAGTTCGCCCGCGCCGTCATTCGGACGGATACCGAAACCTGTCTTGGCATTCACGGGAGCCGCTACGAGATCCGGCCCTATGCCGATACCGTGAAGTTCTTCGAGAAGGTCATCGAGGACAGCCCGCTTGACCTCTCAGACGCCAAGCTGAAGTTCAACATGGTTGGCAACGGCGAGCGTATGCGGATCTCCGTGGATCTGCCGAAGCATGAGCTCGACGTCAACCCGAAGGTCGGCGACATCGTGCGGCTTCGCCTCAACTTCACGGATAGCTACGACGGTGCATGGTCGACGCAGTTTGGCTTCGGTGCCATGCGCTTGATCTGCACGAACGGCATGGTCCGTCACGGCTTCAGCATCGGCGTCAAGTCGAAGCATACCCGGTCGGACATCCCCGAGATCGAGAACGGCCACCAGCGGATTGCCGCAGCGATCCGGGCCTTCGGCGAGGACAAGGACCGCTTTGTGCGCTGGCTGAATACGCCAGTGACGGACAAGCAGGCCGACGAGTTCTTCACCGAGACGATGTGCAAGCGGTGGGACGCCAAGACGACGAGCTGGCGCATCAACGAACATCAGCTCAAGCAGATGATGAAAAACTGGTACGAAGAAGAAGCCTCTTGCGGGGCGAATATGTGGGGGCTCTACAATGCGCTCACGCGCTGGGCCACTCACGGCCAGATCCGCAAGGGTTCTGATCCGCTGAATACCATTATCAACCGCGAAGCAAAGGTTGAGCAGATCGTCCAGCGTGACGAGTGGCTCAAGTTAGCAGCATGACAGACGCTCAGGAAATCCTGAACACCCCAATGTTCGAAAATGACGCTGAAGCAACGACCATTCGGGAGTATCTCAAAACTCTCCTTCGCACCCTATGGGAAGAGGGAGTGCGCTTCAGCGGTAAGCGTCCCTTTGGAAATAGCGACTGGGAGTTCGAGCTGTATGACGCACTCGTACGGGCCGGACATATAAACGGCACCATCGATGAATACGGGGATCTCGACAAGGTCGATGAGGCTGCGGGGGGCAAGGCGATATTCCTTGCAATCGAGGCCCTTGACTGAACACAAGGGCCATTGGTCCGAAGTCTCTGTAATTCGGCTCAAGTGGCCGGAGGGTGAGGGGCACTTCGGTCCCCGGTTCGGTGTAACCAATCACCGGACCGGCGAGATCCACGACGCCTACAGTGCGCTGGGCGTCGGGGTCTTGATCGCTGAAATTATTGCAGAAAACAACGCATATCGGAGGACACATGGCGACCAAGATAACACCAGAACAGAAAGCGTCTTTGAGGCGGCTGTTCGTAAGGGGGAAGTATCGGGGCGAGATCGAGAACGATCTGCCGACAGCGCAAGGGATGACGTACCTTCAATTCCGCCGCTTATTTCGCGCCGTACTCGTAAGTGATCCCTGTCTTTTCGGTGGTCCGTGGATGGGGATGTACTTTGGCATCGAGACGGACGGCTACACCCACACATAGGAGGGCCCAACATGGCCGAGGATAGCGACAGGATCTTTACGTTCGAGGAATTGGAAGGCATGGACTTCGGTAATTTTCCGAGGGTATCCCTCAAGATCCATCCGCATGAGCAGGATTTCTGGTGGCGTGCCGAGGTCTATGTCGATGCGGTCGACGGGCTGCGTTGCGACCTTGACTTCTTTCGGTTCGAGGTCGTGAAGACAACGCCCTGTGGCGTATGGCTGAAGCAGCTCAGCCGCTACTACCCCTTCAAAAACCCCTTCTTTGTCTTGGGCACCGCCAAGAAGCAGCGCGCCGCGCCGACAAAAAGGATCGCCCTCGACGATGCGAGAATCCGGTGTAGCCATGAGATCCACTACAAAAAACATGCGTTGAAGAAGGTCGAGGCGAAGGCCAAATTTTTCAAGGAGCTTGTAGTACTGGAGTGAGTGTTCTATTGTGACTGATGCTCTGCTTCGTAATTCCGACAATCCCTATCGCGAAGGGTCGGCCCCGGTTCGGGGGCGGCAGGGTTTACACTCCCAAGCGGACAAAGGACTACGAGGCGCTAGTCGCGATGCTTGGCAAGCGCGAAATGGGCGGGAAGCCGCCGTCGCCTCAACCCGTGACGCTGAAGGTCCGCTTCGAGCTCCCGATCCCGAAGAGCTGGAAGAGATCGAAACGGGAGGCAGCTCTGTCCGGCGAGCTGAAGCCAATCATCAAGCCGGACTATGACAACTTTCTCAAAGCCATCATGGACGGTCTGAATGGCGTCGTTTGGGAAGACGATGCTCAGATCTGGCGGCATTCAGGAGAAAAAATCTATGGGCCAAACCCCGGAACAACCATCGAAGTCACGCTGGATTAAGCTATATCCGGGTGTCTTTGCGAATAAATCGATCTCCGGTCCATACGGCGAAGAAGGCGCGTGGATCTGGATGTTGATGCGCGCCAGCGAGCGG
>JBFFJL010000194.1:0-7050 GCA_041555955.1 Nevskiaceae bacterium | reverse complement strand
GCGGCTGGCGCCCGGCTGAACTGCGCGCAGCTGGCCCTTGCGCGCATCGACATCAATGCGACCCGACGCCATGCGCCAGTCGAGCCCGGCGCCGGCGTTGTTCCAGTTCAGATCGCCCAGGAACTGCGTGCGCTCGGCCTGCAGGCTTGGCGCATAGTCGAATGCCTGCAGCAGGGTGTCGATGTCGGTGGTGTTGAGGTCAAACTTGAGGTCGGCGGTCGACTGTCCATCGGCACGCCGCCACTGCCCGCTCGCGCTCAGATCGACGATGCCCTCGGCCAGGCTTGCCTGAATCAGGCGCTGCCCACCCGGCACGCGTTCCGAACGCAGATTCAGTCGACCCAGATCCGCCTTGCCGACACGCAACGCCTGACACTGCAGGTCCAGCACCGGCAAACTGGCCGGATCGGTCGCGCTCTGCTTGGCCCCGGCACGCTGCTCCGACGCCTGCGGCATCGCCAGGTTCAGCCCGAGATGATCCAGCCGCGCGATCACGCGATCCCCGTTGCCGTGCATCCAGACCACCGAACCACCGGCACCTTCACCGCTGAAATCGGTACGCCAGCCGTCGGTCAGCGGCTGATAGCGCAGCCGCGTTGCCAAGGTCGATTGCGCACCCCAGACCAGTTGATCGGTTTCGATTTCGGCACTGTCCAGTCCGACGCCGCCGTGATCTCCCGCTGTAATGACGGCGATCCAGGCCTCCAGGTCCAGCTGCGCCACGCGACCATCGAGCAGAAACCGGCCCGACTGCACCGGTGGCGCATCCTTCGTCCCCAATCGCGCAGCCAGTCCGGCCAGCGCTTCGCTGTCACGACCGTCGCTCCGAGTCGAGCCAATTTCCAGCGCGACACCAATGCGCTCGCCATAGGCCAGATCCACCGCCACCGGCGCAAACCGCCCCTCATGCACCCGCACGATCAACGCCTCTGCAGTATCCGCGGCTTTACCCAGGGGTTGCGGCAGATCGACCAGGGTCCCACGAAGATCGGAGCTCAGGCGCAATTCGCTGTGACTATCCTGCAACGGCAGTTCCAGATTCCAGCGACTGGCCCCATGCAGCCGGGGGCGCAGGATCTCGGGAATATATTTCGACGCCCCGCTGCCATCGGCCTTCGGCGTAAACGCAAAGCTGCCACGCACCACGCCGTGGGTTCCCTCCTGGGCCTCAATCCGCAGCCGCAGCGGAACATCGGCATAGCGCGCGTTGAGCACAGTGGCACGCACACCGTTGTTGTCGAAGGCCAACTGCCCTTCAAGTCCGGTGACCGCCGGCTCGAGCTTCGCGTACTTCAGCTGAGCGTCATCCAGATCAACAGTGCCGCGTACCACCGGCATCTGGTTTTCCTTCAGCGGAATATCGAGCTGCAATGCGACTGTGGCAGCGCCGCTGGCCTCCGTGTAATCCAGCAAACCATGCAGAACCTTGCGCAACGGCGACGCGCGCAGGTAGGCGTAGTAACGCGACAGCTCGCCGTCCAGACTGGCCTCCACGCTGAAATGCTGTTTGGCGAAATCGTCAAACCGAACCTCAGCGTGCTTGACCAAGTTGCCCATCGCCGAACCTTGATCCACCGCGATTCCCAGACTGGCCCCGGTGAAATGCAGCTGCGCGGCCAGACCCTCAATCCGCGGCCAGTCCGGGAGGAACTCCAGCACGCCATCGGTCACATCCAGATCCAGATTCCATGCACCGGTCGGATGATTGACGAAAGGGAAGTCATGCAGCGGCCCTTCGATCGTCAGCGCGCCATGCGGTACGCGCCCAGCGATGACGGCATCGCTGAGCCAGCGCTTGAGACTGTCCGGCCAATGCCTCGGCATCAGGCCCTTGGCAGCGGCAGCATCATCACCGGAAAACTTCGCCTGCAGCGCGAGCACCGGCGAAGCATCCGCCTCCGCAGGCAGATCCAGCGAAAACTGACCCTGACCACCGGTGCCGGCCAGCTGCCAGTCAAACGTATCAGCCGCGATGCGCCAGCCGTCGCTGGTGCGAGACCAGCGCAATGCCGCGGAAAAGGCATCGAATGACAGATCCGAATCCATGATCTGCGGCACTTTCAGCACCATCGGCGCCCGTGTCAGCTGCAGCTGCCCTCCGCTTTCGTCTGCGGTGAGTTCGCCGGCAATGCCGGCAACGCCGAAATTGCGATCCGCGCGAATGCCGGCGTCGTGCAGTTGCGCCCGGACCGAATAGCGCGGCGCGCTACGCTGCATCAGATCGGGGCTCGGCGGCACCCGCACCCGCGCAACCAGCCCTTCAACCAGTCCGTTGCTGCGACCGGCGGTCTGGGTCCACGCTGGCGCGTCATGCCAGACGCCCAGCCAGGGAGACAGCTGCGTCAGATTCAGGCGATCGGCATCCAGATCATAGGCAGCAACCCCATCCAGATCGCTGCGGCGCAGACTGCCGTGCAGCAGCAGCGCGTCGTCAAAACTCAGGTCGGTGACATCGATGCGCCATCCACGCGGATCGCGCAGATAATCCACCACCGCCCGCATCTGCTGCGCGCTCGACAGTACCCCGGCGCGTGCCAGCACCATCGGGCCGGAATCGAACGCCATGCGCGCACGCGTGATGCGTCCCTCCGAGATATCACCGCTGATCTCGCCCTGAAGATCCGCAACGCCAATCTGGGTGCCTGCCAACAGCCAGGGGCGCAGCCACCCCTGCGGAACCAGGCCATCGACCTCCAGATTGAAGCGCCCTTGCCAGCTGCGCAGCTGCGCGACACTGCCGTCGATTTCCGCTTCAAGCTGAACCTTGCCGCCGCGATCCGGCGGCAACAGCAGCACCGCGTCCAGGTCGAACCCGCCGGCGCGCGCGGCCAGTTCAGCATGCTCGATGCCGAACGACAGCGGGCTGTCCGCGAAGGCCGGATGCAGCACGCGCAGCTCGCAATCTTCCAGGCGCACCTGCTTGAAGCGCTCCAGATCACGTAACCATTGTTCACGACGCGCGCTCAGCGGCAGATCGCCGTCGCCCGGCTCGAAACCGGCGATGCGAATACGCCGCTGCTCGTCGACTTCCGCCGAAACGCGCAGCCCGGCAAGCACCAATCGCGTCGGCACCACATCGCCCGTCAGCAGCCGCATGACACTGATGCCGATGCTCAGACGCTCAACGCGCAGCTGTTCGTCACCGTCATCGCTGTACAGCGTGATGCCGGACAGATCAAAACGCGGGCTCAGCCCACTCCACGCCAGACTGATGCCTCCAATCTGTACCGGCCGCCCAGTGGCGTCGCCGACCCAGTTGGCCAGCTCTTCGCGATAGCTCGGAATCGCCAGCACCGCGAGCTGGAACAATCCGCTCAGCACCGCCCCGGTCAGCACCGTGGTGGTGATCAGCGAAATCGCCCAGGTCCACCAGCGGCGTTTGACGCGTTCCATGAATGATCGGGACGGCTTGGTTCAGTGAGAATGAAAGGGCTATTGTCGCGCCGTGTCGGGCGCTCGGCCACCGGCACGGCCTTCTACGATGTCCGGTATCAAACGCTCAGTCAGCCTGCACGACCCTACAGCGGCACCACGTCGTAGCTTTCCTGAGAATAGGCGCTCTCGGATTGCAGCCGGATCGGGCGTCGCAGCGCAGCCTCAAGATCGGCCAACCCCATCGATTCCTCTTCAACCAGACGCTGAATGACATTGGGCGCCGCCAAGACCAGAAAGCCCTTGGCTTCAAACTGGCGCGCTGCGCGCTGGACTTCTCGCGTGACTTCGTGGCACACGGTTTCCACGGTTTTGATCGTCGCCCGTCCCTGACAGGTCGGGCACGGCTCGCACAGGATGTGACCCAGCGACTCACGCGTGCGCTTGCGCGTCATCTCGATCAAGCCCAGCGGCGAGAATGGATGAATCTGCGTACGCGCATGATCGTTCGCCAGTGCGCGTTCGAGTGCGCGCAACACCTGGGCACGATGATCTTCGGACTTCATATCGATGAAATCCAGAATGATGATGCCGCCCAGATTGCGCAACCTGAGCTGCCGCGCGATCGCCTGCGCGGCCTCCAGATTGGTCTTGAGCACGGTTTCTTCGAGATTCCGATGCCCGGTATAACCACCGGTGTTGACGTCGATCGTCGTCATCGCCTCGGTTTGATCAATCACCAGGTGCCCGCCCGACTTCAGATCGACGCGGCGATCCAGCGCACGATTGATGTCGTCTTCCACGCCGTACAGATCAAAGATCGGTGCCGCGCCCTGGTAGACCTCGATCAGCGGCGCCGCACGCGGCACGAACAACTGCGCAAACTGCTTGACCCGGCGCGCTTCCTCGGCATTGTCGATGCGTACCCGCTCAACGTCAGTGCCCAGCAGATCCCTAAGGATGCGCATCGACAGCGGCAGATCACCATGCACCAGAGTGCCCGGCTTGGCCTCGGCGGCCTGCTTGCTGATCGAGGTCCACAGCCGCAGCAGAAACGTCAGATCAGCCTCCAGCGCTTCGGCTTCCACGCCTTCAGCCGCGGTGCGTGCAATCAGGCCGAATTGCGGAGCCTGCGACGAATGCGCACCTTCGAGGATCGAACGCAAGCGATCCCGCTCCGCCTCATCCTCGATTCGCGCCGACACGCCAACGTGGCGCTCATGTGGCAGCAGTACGAGGTAGCGCGACGGCACCGACAACAGCGACGACAGACGCGCGCCCTTCGAGCCCATCGGATCTTTCAGCACCTGCACCAGCACATGCTGACCTTCGTGCAACAACTGGGTAATGCTCGGCGGCTCCGCATCGCCATTGAGTGGCAGCATATCGGCCACGTGCAGAAACGCCGTGCGCTCCAGACCGATCTCGACAAACGCGGCTTGCATGCCCGGCAGCACGCGTTGTATGGCGCCCTTGTAGATATTGCCGGTGAGCCCGTGGCGCGACGCGCGCTGGACGTGAATCTCCTGCGCCGCACCGCCTTCGACCAGCGCGACGCGAGTCTCCTGCGGCCCGATGTTGACCAGTATCTCTGTGCTCATGATGGAATGACACGCCTGGATGCAGAAAATGGAAATAGCAATTCTTATGGCTGCCCCGCAGCCGCTTCATCGCAGCGCTCGCGGAGTCAGTAATTCAATGCCGCACTCGGCCAGCAGCTCGGCGGTCTCGAACAGCGGCAATCCCACGACGCCGCTGTAACTGCCGCGAATCTCGCGCACGAACACCGCGCCCAGACCCTGGATCGCATAGGCGCCGGCCTTGTCGGCAGGCTCGCCGCTATCCCAATACGCTGCGGCTTGTGCACGCGAGATCGGGCCAAAAACCACATCGGTCACCGACAGCCGCGTTGACACGCCCCCGGCATGGACCACCGCCACCGCCGAGCAAACTTGATGGGCACGATTGGAGAGCCGCGCCAGCAGTGTCAGCGCATGCGCGCGGTCAGCCGGCTTGCCGAGAAGTTCGCCGTCGAGCACGACGTCGGTATCCGCCCCCAGAACCGGCACCGTGCTGCCCGCGATCACGGCGCCGGCACACGCTTTGTCCATGGCCACACGGCGGGCGTAGTCGGTCGCGGATTCACCGTGACCCGGGCGTTCTTCAACCGCCACATCGACCACGCCAAAACGCAGGCCACACTGGGTCAACAGCTCGCGCCGCCGCGGCGAACGCGACGCCAGCACCAGCTGCGGCAACAACGACGCGCCGTCGTCCTGCGCACTCTCCCCCACGAATCCTCCGGATAAATTCTGCTCAAAGTCCCCGGCTGACCGCCGAAAATGCGCTAGGGTGCGCCTTCAGACAAGATCCGCGCGAGGAGACGGACATGACGGATACTAACGTGAACGTACGTGAACAGGTTTCGGCCGAAGAGTGGCAGGCGCGCGTCGATCTGGCCGCAGCCTACCGTCTGGTCGCGGATTTCGGCTGGGACGATCTGGTGTTTACGCACATCTCGGCGCGCGTACCCGGGAGCGACCATCACTTTTTGATCAATCCCTATGGCTTTCTGTTCGAGGAAATCACTGCCAGCTCGCTGGTCAAGATCGACCTCCACGGCAACAAGGTCATGGACTCTCCGTACATGATCAATCCGGCCGGCTTCACCATCCACAGCGCCGTTCATGCCGCACGACCGGACGTGCAATGTGTGATGCACACGCACTCGCTCAACGGCGTCGCGGTCTCGGCACAGCAAGGCGGATTGCTGCCGCTGTCGCAGCAGTCGCTGTTCGTGCTGGCGTCACTGGGCTATCACGCCTATGAAGGCGTGGCCTTGAACGAGGCTGAAAAGCCGCGACTGGTGGCCGATATAGGCGACCGTAGCTTCCTGATGCTGCGCAATCACGGTCTGCTGACTGTGGGCGCCTCGGCCGCCGACGCGTTTCTGGCGATGTACATCTTCGAGGCCGCATGCACCATCCAGGTTCGTGCACAAAGCGGTGGCGGACCGACGATTCCGATTCCTCAAGCATTGGTCGACGGCATCCAGGCCCAGGCACAACAAGTGACCCGCGGACTCGGCGGCGCGCTGGCCTGGCCGGGGCTGCTGCGACGCCTAGACCGAATCGATCCGAGCTATCGCAACTGATCACGTTCGCCGCGTCGCCGCCGGAACATCAGCGCCGCCAGCAGCAGAAAAGCCAGGCCGGTCAGTGGCCAGTCCCCCCAACGCGCATAGGGGGTCAGGCCGATGCGCGGCTGCATCGCCCCTTTCAGAATTTCGGTGCGGTTCCATCCGGCAGTGTCGAGCACGCGACCATCAGCATCAATCAGCGCGCTAATCCCGGTATTGGCCGCGCGCACCAGTGCGCGTCCGGTTTCCAGCGCGCGCATGCGTGCGATCTGCAGATGTTGCGCGGGCGCGACTGAGCCCTCAAACCAGGCATCGTTGGTCAGATTGACCAACAGACCCTGCGATTCGACACCGTGCCGCAGTTCGCGACCGAACGCGTCTTCGAAGCAGATCGACAGACCCAGTCGCTGGCCATGCACCTCGATTGGAGGCTGCCCGACACCGCCTGACAACAGATCATCGTATGGCGTACCGATCCAGGCCATCACCGGGCGCAGGAAATCCGGAATCGGAAAATATTCACCAAACGGCACGAGATG
>JBFFJL010000193.1:0-7086 GCA_041555955.1 Nevskiaceae bacterium | reverse complement strand
CGCCGCCCTGCTGCGGCAGCAAGCGCAGCAGATGAAACTCGCATCACTGGGCCGCCTGTCCGCCGGCATTGCCCACGAAATCCGCAATCCGTTGTCGGCAATCACCCAGGCCAGCCAGCTGCTGACCGAGTCCAGCTCGCTTGATCCCCAGGATCGACATCTGCTCGGGATGATCCTGCGGCACGCCGGGCGAATTGACCGCATTATCCGCGACGTACTGGATCTGAGCCGCCGCGACCCGATCGGCCGCACGACGCTAGCGCTGGGTCCGACCTTGCAACGCATCATTCAGCTGTATCGGGAAAGCCACCCACACCAGGCGCGCCCGATCCAGATGAACAATGAAATGAACGCGCTGCACGTGGTGTTCGACCCGGATCATCTGCAGCAAGTCCTGTTCAATCTGTGGGACAACAGCTTTACCCACGGCGTCGGCGCGACGGGCACGGTTCACGTCAGCTTGCAGGCCTCGGTCGAGGACGATGTCGTTCAGCTTTGCGTCCTCGACGATGGTGTCGGCATTCCACAGGCCCTCAACGACCGCGTATTCGAACCGTTTTTTACGAGTGCCGCTTCCGGAACCGGGCTCGGGCTGTACCTGTGCCGCGAACTGTGCGAATACAATGGTGCGCGTCTGAGCTATGTTCACCGCAGCAACAGCGGCGCCTGTTTCTGCATTCGCTTCGGCCCCAACCGCACCAGCGCCATTACTGCTTGAACGGACATGACCACTCCCAGCGTCCTGATTGTCGACGATGAAGCCGATATTCGTGAGCTGATCGAGATCACGCTGACGCGCATGGGCCTGCGCACCGACGCGGCCGCCACGCTGGGCGAAGCGCGCACAAAGCTCGCACGGCACCGCTATGACGTCTGCATCACCGACATGCGTCTCCCCGACGGCAATGGCATCAGTCTGGTCGCGCACATCCAGGAATACTCACCACAAACGCCGGTGGCCGTCATCACGGCCTACGGCAGCGCGGAAGCTGCCGTGGAAAGCCTGAAGGCCGGCGCCTTCGACTTCGTCTCCAAACCGGTCGACGTCGGCATGCTGCGCAAACTAGTGGATACCGCGCTGAAGCTGCGGGGCGTCGAACAGGTCACCGACACCGCGCCACAACTGCTCGGCGAGCATCAAAGCGTGCGCCAACTGCGCGCCCTGATCGATCGCCTCAGCCGCAGCCAGGCGCCCGTACATATTTCAGGGGAGTCCGGAACCGGCAAGGAACTGGTTGCTCGGCTGATCCATCTGCGCGGCCCCCGTGCCTCCTGCCCCTTCGTGCCAGTGAACTGCGGAGCAATCCCCTCGGAACTGATGGAAAGCGAGTTCTTCGGTCATCTCAAGGGCAGCTTTACCGGCGCACATCGGGATAAAGCCGGACTGTTTCAGGCAGCCGAAGGCGGCACTTTGTTTCTTGATGAAGTCGCCGAGTTGCCGCTGCACATGCAGGTCAAACTACTCCGCGCGCTACAGGAGCGAACGGTGCGACCTGTGGGCGCCGAAACCGAGCTGGCGGTCAATGTCCGGGTCATTTCGGCCACACACAGCGACCTCAATGCCTTGGTCGAGCAGGGACGTTTCCGCCAGGATCTTTACTACCGACTCAACGTCATTGAAGTGCGCACGCCGGCGCTGCGCGAACGCCCCGGCGACATCCCGCAACTGGCGCGTCATATCCTCGATCATCTCGCTGAAACGCTGGATCTGCAGGAGCCGCCGGCACTGGGAGACGATGCAATCGAAGCGCTGCAGGCTTATCCGTTCCCTGGCAACGTGCGTGAACTGGAGAATATCCTTGAGCGCGCAATGACTTTGTGTGATGACGGGCGCATTCATCGATCCGACCTGCAACTGCGTAGCACGTCAACCGCAGTCCTGGGACACGGTCTCGGTCAGCAGATTGAGGACATCGAGCGGCAGGCGATCCGCGATGCGCTGGTCAAGACCCGATATAACAAGACTCGCGCTGCCGAATTACTGGGCATGTCGTTCCGCTCGCTGCGTTATCGAATCAAGAAACTGGGCCTCGACGGGGAATAGTGCCCCAACATGGGTCGCCAACGCGCCCGCTTTTGGTACACTGAATTCTTGGAGACCGCCAAACCACGCAGTTGCGGCCCATGGCATGGAGTTTGCGGCAGACGCGCCTTAGCCTGGAGGACAGGACCTTGTCGACCCACCGCTCGCAATTGCCGCCGGTTTCGGGGAAGTTGCAGATACTCACAGCCGGCGCTCGCCGACGGCGACCTGTGGCCCAAAAAGCCCTGCACGATTCGATTGCCTGGAACGACGCCTGCGGCGACGAACCCGCGCAATCGGTATTGCAGAACACGCTGCACTCGGCGTGCGCAGTCATTGGCGCCCAACAGGGCTTCGTGCTTCTTTTGCGCAATGACAGCACCCTGGAAGTTGCCTGCGCGCAGAACCTGCACCCCAGCCTGTTGCTGGATGTCGTCCTCGGCACGGCGGCCCGCGCCCTGCATCACGCGCTGACCGATCATGCCCCCGGCCTGGCGGACGCCGCAGGCACGCTGCTGGAACCGGGCCCCGAGGGCGAACGCCCGAGTCCCTCGATCATTGCCATGCCGCTTGAGATTGATCCGCTGCATCGAGGCGCGCTGTGCCTGTTCAGCGCGGAGCCCCCGCGCGCCTTGTCGACTCTCGACCTGGAGATCCTCGGCGCCCTGTCCGAGCAGGCATCATTGGCCATGCGCGCTGCCAATCAGCACTCGGCACTGAATCGCCTCGCGGCCAGCATCAGAGCCTTCGCTCCGCAACCTGCCTGAGCGCCCATCGCCATCGAGGCTTGCCGTGACGCCCGCCCCCGAACCCAAGCCATCGCCATCAACGGGGGACTCGCGCAAAACCGAAGCCGATGACTTCCGCCGCGCGGTCCTGCAGCAAGTCGAGTCACTGACTGCCGATAACCAGCGACTGCTGCAATCGGTGGTGCGCAGCGAACGCCGCTTCCGCACGCTGGCCAAATCGGTCTGGCATGTTCAGGAAGAGGAACGCCGCCGACTGGCGCGCGAGCTGCACGACGGTATCGGCCAAACTCTCACCGCGCTGGCGAATCAGGTCCAGCGCATCCTTGATGATGCACGCGGCGCTGGCAATCTCGGACTTGAACACCGTCTCGGAGACGCGCTCGATCTCACTCGCAGCGCACTGCACGACACCCGCGAGCTGTCGCGACTGCTACGTCCGACGCTGCTGGACGACCTGGGGCTCGACGCTGCACTGAACTGGCTGGCGCGAACACTGTCCGAACGCACCGGCCTGGACATCGAACTTCAATCAGCCCTGGACGAACGCCGACTGCACCCGGACGTGGAGACCCTGGTATTTCGCATCACCCAGGAAGCCCTGACCAACGTCATTCGTCATGCTGGCGCGCAATCGGCGCGAATTGTGCTTGCTTTGAAAACATCGGCGCTGGTGCTGCGCATTGAGGACGATGGCTCCGGTTTTGATACCGCGCTGTTGACCGCCGTGGAGCGCAGCGGCACCAGTAGCGGAGTTCGTGGCATGCGGGACCGCGCCGAGTTGTTCGGGGGCAGTATCGAGCTGCGCTCCGCACCGGGCCGCGGCACGGTCGTCCAGCTCACTCTGGTCCTGGACGCCTCCGACGCCAGCCCGCCATTCAATGGATGATGCTTAGACTATGAACCCGATTCGGCTGTTGGTCGCTGACGACCACACCATCGTTCGCGAAGGACTGGTTTCGATGCTTGAGGAGACCGGTGAATGTCAGGTGGTTGCACAAGCCGCTGATGGCTTCCATGCGATGGAAATGGCGTTGAAGACCCGACCCGATGTCGTCGTCACCGACATTTCGATGCCACGCATGTCCGGACTTGAGGTGGTCAAGCGGGTACGCGCCGAGTTGCCCGGAACCCGCACGCTGGTGCTGACAGTGCACGAAGAGGATGAGTACATCCTGCCGATCCTGCGCGCCGGTGCCAACGGCTTCCTGAATAAGGACACCTCGGTCGCCGAACTGATGACCGCAATCAAGACCATTCATGTCGGCCAATCGTATTTCGGTCCGCGTGCAGCCAAGGCGCTGGCCGACCGCCAGAGCCGCGGCCGCTCGATCAGCACCGATCCCTACGACACGCTGACTGCGCGCGAACGGGAAACCTTCCACCTGGTGATTCAGGGCAAGACCACCAAGGAAATCGCCCAGATCCTCGACATTGGCGTCAAGACCGCCGAAAACCACCGCGCCCGGATGATGGAAAAGCTGGGCCTGCGCAACACCGCCGAAGTCGTGCGCTTCGCAGCCCTGCGTGGACTGCTCACCTGAGCCTCGACACAGCGCGGCTATGCCGCCGCATTCGGGCCGGCGATTTTGCGCCTTTCATCGGCGCTTTCCACTGATCAAGGTCTTACCCCTGTACCGAGCCTGCCGCTATAATGCGGCGGTTAGGCCGAGCCCCGCACTGCCAGGCGACTGACCGTGCCGATGGCGAGCGCTCTGCCTTGCACTTAATTGATAACCAACTCCTCAAGGGGCTTTAGTTCAATGAGCAATCAAGGCGTGGATCCCGGTCGACGCCGCTTCCTGACGTTGTCGACCACAGTAGTCGGCGGTGTTGGAGCGGTCGCAGCGGCCTGGCCATTTCTCGCGTCGCTGCGGCCCAGCGAGCGTGCAAAGGCGCTCGGCGCACCGGTTTCGATCGACATCAGCAAACTGGAACCTGGCCAACGCGTGACCGTCGCTTGGCGCGGCAAACCAGTCTGGGTCGTGCGTCGCACACCAGAAATGCTCGAATCACTGCCGAAGGTCGACGCCGAGCTGCGCGACCCGAACTCGGATGAGCCGCAGCAACCGGTCTACGCAAAGAACGAAGCCCGCTCGATCCGGCCGGATGTCCTGGTCATGGTCGGCTCCTGCACGCACCTTGGCTGCTCACCGACGTTCCGCCCGGACCATCCCGCGCCCGAGGTGGACCCCAACTGGCAAGGCGGCTTCTATTGCCCCTGCCACGGCTCCAAATTCGATATGTCAGGCCGCGTCTACAAGGGCGTGCCGGCACCTCTGAACCTGCTGGTGCCACCGCACCATTTCGAAGGCGACACCACCATTGTCGTTGGCGTTGATCCCGTGGGAGTTGCGTAATGGCGATTGTCCAGAACCCGTACAAAACCACCGGGATTCTCGGTTGGATTGATGATCGCTTCCCACTGACCAAGCTGTGGAAGGATCAGTGGGGCGACTACTACGCGCCAAAGAACTTCAACTGGTGGTATATCTTCGGAATTCTTTCGCTGGTGGTGCTGGTCAACCAGTTGCTGACCGGCATTTTCCTGACGATGCACTACAAGCCCGACGCCGCGAAGGCATGGGACAGCGTCGAATACATCATGCGCGATGTGCCGTGGGGCAACATCATCCGCTACCTGCATTCAACCGGTGCCTCGGCGTTCTTCATTGTCGTCTACCTGCACATGTATCGCGGTCTGCTTTACGGTTCCTACCGTAAGCCGCGCGAGCTGATCTGGGTTTTCGGATGCCTGATCTTCCTGTGCTTGATGGCTGAAGCCTTCTGCGGCTACGTGCTGCCCTGGGGACAGATGTCGTACTGGGGTGCGCAGGTGATCATTTCACTGTTCGGCGCAATTCCAGTCATCGGCGGCGATCTGGTGATCTGGATTCAGGGCGACTACATCCCGTCGGATGCCACCCTGAACCGCCTGTTCTCGCTGCACGTCATTGCCATCCCGTTCGTTCTGGTTGGCCTGGTCGTCGCGCATCTGATTGCACTGCACGAAGTAGGATCAGGCAGCCCGGACGGCGTCGAAATCAAGAAGCTCACCAACCCGGAAACCGGCCACCCGCTTGATGGCATCCCTTCTCATCCGTACTACACGGTCAAGGACATGCTCGGCGTTGGCGTGTTTCTGATCATCTTCCTGGGCGTCGTGTTCTTCGCCCCGGACGGTGGTGGCTACCTACTCGAAAAGCCGAATTTCCAGGAAGCGAACCCGCTGGTCACACCGAACCACATCACGCCGGCGTGGTACTTCGGCGCGTTCTACGCAATCCTGCGTGCGATCCCGGACAAGCTGATGGGTGTCATCGGCATGTTCGCAGCGGTGCTGGTGCTGTTCACGCTGCCGTGGCTGGACCGTTCGCCGGTCAAGTCGATCCGACACAAGGGCTGGATGTACAAGACCGCTCTGGCGCTGTTCACGATTGCCTTCGTGCTGTTGTGCTACTTCGGCATGCAGCCGCCGACGCCGGAAGGCACGCTGATTTCACGTATCGGAACGTTCATCTACTTCGGCTTCTTCCTGTTCATGCCGATTTACTCGAAGCTCGACAAAACCACGCCAGTACCGGAGCGGGTGACTTATGAAGCGCATTAAGTTCGTTGTCCTGGCTGCTGCGCTGCTGACCGCCGGAGCCGCATCGGCAAGTGAAGTAGCAATGCCGCACGCGTTCACGCCGGATCTCGGCAACGAAGCGTCGATCCAGCGTGGCGCGCGCAACTTCATGAATTACTGCTCCGGCTGTCATTCGATGAAGCATCTGCGCTACGCCCGCATGGGTCAGGATCTGGGCATTCCTGAAGACCAGCTCATGGCCAATCTGATGTTCACCTCAGAAAAGCCGGGAGATCACATTGTCTCGGCGATTCCGGCAGCCGCAGAGACCTGGTTTGGTGTGCTGCCACCGGACCTGACCGTCGAAACGCGGCTGCGTGGACCGGATTGGGTTTACAACTACCTGATGACGTTCTATACCGACGCCACGCGGCAGACCGGCACCAATAACCTGATGCTTCCGGGCGCCGCAATGCCCAACGTGCTCGGCGCCCTGCAGGGCGTTCAGGTCATGGAAGTCGCGCACGCAGCCGAAGGCGAGGCAGCCGCCCCTGCGGAAGGACACGGTGGCCACGCTGGCCCAACCTTCAAGGTTGTCCAGGAGGGCACATTGTCGGAGCCGGAGTTCGAAAAGTTCGTCGCCGACACGGTCAACTTCATGGCCTATGCAGCCGAACCTGGCCGCGCAATGCGCACATCAATGGGCGGCAATGTCCTGCTGTATCTGCTCCTGCTGACCGCGCTCTTGT
>JBFFJL010000192.1:0-7159 GCA_041555955.1 Nevskiaceae bacterium | reverse complement strand
TAGTTGGTGTTCTCGACACCCTCGCCAATGCCCTGGAAGCCGATCAACTTGCCCAGCGGGTACTGCTTCAGAAAGGTGCCAAGTTCGGCGTGACTGACTTTGGTGAAGACGGACATGGTGCGGGATGCGGCATCGGAAACGGGGGGCGTATCGTCTCACACCGCAGCGCTTCACTGCTTCAGCGGCGCCAGAATCCCGGAGTGAAAATGATCAGCACGGTGAAGATTTCTAGGCGTCCGATCAGCATTGTCAGGATCAGTACCCATTTTCCGAAATCGGTGACGCTGGACATGGTCGCGTTGAGCGGGCCCAGACCCGGGCCTTCGTTGTTGATGCACGCGGCCACTGCGGACAGCGCGGTCACCGGATCCAGACCGGTGCCAATCATGACCAGGGTCAGCAGGATCGTCAGCCCGATATAGACCGAGAAGAATGCGGCGACGGCATAGACGATTTCATCCGGGACCGACTTGCCGCCGAGTTTCAATGGAATGGTCGCGCTTGGATGCAGCAGGCGTTGCATTTCACGACCGATCTGCTTGACGACGATCACCACGCGCGTGACCTTGATGCCGCCCGAGGTGGATCCGGCGCAGCCGATCAGGAAGCCGGACAGCAAGACCAGCAAGGGCAGAAAGCCCGGCCACGGCGTCGGGTCTGCGGTGGCGAAGCCGGCGGTGGTGCCAAACGAAATGACCTGGAACAGGCCGATTCGAATGGCCGTGCCCAGCGAGTCATAGGTTCCGGACCACCACAAGGGAATGCTGACCAGCAGACCGAACACCGCGATGATCACCAGGAATGCGCGAAATTCGGTATCGCGAAAATACGCCAGGATCGAACGGCTGCGAAACGCCATGAAGTGCAGCGTGAAGTTCACCGCGCCGGCTACCATGAACACCATCACCGCGATCTCGATCGGCAGACTTTGATAGTGGCCGATGCTGGCATCGTGGGTCGAGAAGCCGCCGGTGGAGATGGTCGACATCGCATGACAGACCGCATCGAAGAACGACATGCCGAGCAGCCAGTAGGTCAGCCCGCAGACCACGGTCAGGGTCAGATAGATGATCCACAGCGCACGCGCGGTACTGGCGATGCGTGGGGTCAGCTTGGAGTCCTTCATCGGTCCCGGCGTTTCCGCACGGTACAGCTGCATGCCGCCGATCCCCAGCATCGGCAGCAGGGCGACGGCCAATACGATCACGCCCATGCCGCCAAGCCAGTGCAGCTGCACGCGGTAGAACAGGACCGCCTTGGGCATGCTGTCGAGGCCGCTGGCGACGGTGGCGCCAGTGGTGGTCAGGCCGGATGCCGATTCGAACATCGCATCGACGAAGCTGACCCAGCCGGTATGCGTGACGTATAGCGGGATCGCACCGAACACCGACAGCACGACCCAGAACAGCACCACGACCAGAAATCCGTCTCGCGTCTTCAGCTCGACATTGAGTCGGCGTACCGGCCACCACACCAGGGCTCCCGCGGTTAGCGTGATCCAGCTGGCATCGAGAAAGGCGTCGGACACGCCCTCCTGCAGCAAGCTGCTGATCAGGAACGGCGGCAGCATGGTGATGGAGAACAGCATCAGCAGCATGCCACTGACCTTCTGCACCGCTGCGTAGCGGTGCCCGGACGACGCTCGGGGGGCGGCAGCAACGCGTGACATAAGTGCTAAAAGAAGTTCAGGCCGACCTGAAACAGCTTCTCGACGTCCTTCACGCGCTTCTTGTCGACGATGAACAGGATCACGTGGTCTTCGGCCTCGATCAGGGTGTCATGGTGCGCAATGATGACCTGTTCGCCGCGCACAATCGCGCCGATCGTCGTGCCGGGCGGCAGTTTGATCTCTTCAAGACGGCGACCGACGACGCGCGAATTGTGGCGATCGCCGTGCGCAACAGCTTCGATCGCCTCGGCGGCGCCACGGCGCAGCGCGTGGACCTTGACCACGTCGCCGCGGCGTACGCGTGACAGCAGTGCCGATACCGTCGACTGCTGTGGCGAAATCGCGATGTCGATGCTGCCGCCTTCGACCAGATCCACGTACGACACGCGGTTGATCAGGCACAGCGCCTTGCGCGCGCCGAGGCGCTTGGCCAGCATTGCCGACAGAATGTTGGCTTCGTCATCGTTGGTGATCGCGCAGAACACGTCGACGTCTTCGATGTTCTCTTCACGCAGCAGCGCCTCGTTGGCGGCGTCGCCAGCCAGCACGATCGTGTGTTCGAGCTGCTCCGACAGAAACTTTGCGCGATCGCGGAACTTCTCGATGATCTTGACCTGGATCTTGCTCGACTCCAGCGCCCGCGCCAGACGCAGGCCGATGTTGCCGCCGCCGGCGAGCATCACACGCTTGACCGGCTTATCCAGGCGCCGCAGTTCGGCGATGATCTTCGGCGCGTGCTCGCGCGCGGCGACGAAGAAGACTTCGTCCTCGGCCTCGATCACGGTATCGCCTTCAGGAATGATCGGGCGACCGCGGCGATAGATCGCGGCGACGCGCGCATCGATGTCCTGCAGATGCTGCGGCAGTTCGCGCAGCTGGCGCGAGACCAGCGGGCCACCGTAGTAGGCCTTGACGCCAACCAGTCGCACCTTGCTGTCAGCGAAGTCGACCACCTGCAGCGCACCGGGGTATTCGATCAGGCGCTGGATCAGTTCCGTGACCAGCTGCTCGGGAGAAATGTGCAGGTCAACCGGCAGCGCGTCCGGACCGAACAGTTTCTCTTCCTTCAAGTAGTCGGTGGCGCGCACACGCGCGATCTTGGTCGGCGTGTTGAACAACGTATTGGCGATCTTGCACGCCAGCATGTTGGTCTCGTCGCTGTCCGTCACGGCGATGATCATGTCGGCATCGTCAGCGCCGGCCTGGCGCAGCACGCTGGGATGCGAGGCATGGCCCAGAACCGTGCGGATGTCCAGGCGTTCCTGAAGCTCGTTGAGCGCGGTCGCTTTGGTGTCGACCACAGTCACATCGTTCTGTTCGCTGGCGAGGTTTTCCGCCAGCGTCGAGCCCACCTGGCCGGCCCCAAGAATGATGATCTTCATGCGGCGCGCACCTTACGCCTGCTGATGTTGCGGTGCAAGATAACCGTAAGTCGCAGACTGCGGCGGGGTTTTCTGGAGTGAGCGGCTGCAGTGGCCAGCTGAGCGTCAGGTCTCGAAGGGGCAGCTTCCGGAGAGTCACACATCAGGCTGCAGTCCGCTGATGCCGACGAAACGCACCGGGAGAACAATGCGTCCAGCGGCGGAATGCATTGTGAAACGTGCTCTGCTCAGTGTAACCCAGCAGGAATGCGATCTGCGTCAGCGATACTGTCGGATCGCGCAGCAGGGCTTCGGCCCGGGCCCGACGCACCTGATCGAGCGCGGTCTGGAACGAGAGTCCGCTCTCGGACAGGCGGCGCTGCAGCGTGCGTGCCGAGGTGCCCAGCGCCTGTGCCGACAGTTCCAGCGAGACGCGGCCGTTGGCCAGATTGCGCGCGAGGAAGCTGCGCAGCTCGCGCAGCAGCGGCGGCTCGCCGGAAAGCTGCTGCAGCAACGACTGCGCCTGCGCTTCGACCAGTTGACGCAGCTCCTCATCGGCCGACACCACCGAGAGCGACAGATAGTCGCGTGAGAACACCATCTTGCTGTGCGGCTGCGAAAAATGCAGTGCGCCGCCGAAGATCCGTTCGTACGCGGCGGTGTCCTGCGGACGTGGAAAGTGAAAGTAGGCGTCGTAGCGCAGGTCCGGCCGGTTGGCGAGCCAGCGCATGAACATCGCGCGCGCGCCGAGCATGAACTGTGCGACGGCATCCACCGGCGGAGAGTCATACGGCCAGCTCCACAGCAGATGCGCCTCATCGCCGTGCAGGCTCAGCGCCGGCTGACCGATCTGACCCAGCAGACGGATGTAGCGCGCCAGCTGCAGGTACACCTCTTCCAGCGTGGCGCAGTTCATCAGCACATGGCCGAGCACACCCAGGTGGCGCAGGTGCAGGCTGCCACCGGCTTTCAGCGGCAGATCGTGTTCGCCCAGGGCGTCAACCGCGGTGTCGAACATCGCGATCCATTCGGCCAATGGAATTTCGACATGTCCGCCGACACGCTGGAAGTGCGCGACGCGGTCCGCCGCATACAGCTGCGCCGGATCGATGCCGCGCGCGCGCAGGTAGTCGAGCAGGCCGCGCGCATAGAGCGCAGCGATGACGCCGGTGTGGGGAATGTTGCGGTTTGAAGACACGTTGGCGTGATTTCCTAATAAAACGGCGGCATTCGTCAAGACCCCGTGTCGACGGACACCCATGATGAGCCGATCGACGGGCCCGCATGAGGTTCCGCGAAGAGAGAGCCGACGCGACCCAGAGCGCGCCGGAGTGCGAGAACGGAGGAGTGGATGCAGATCGGGGGCGGTTGGGCCCGCGGCGCAGTCTTGGCGTCGCTGGTGCTGTTGGCAGCGTGCGGCAGCAGCCGCCCGGTCGACGGAGACGGCGCTGCGGGAGGTGCTGCCGGCGCGGCCTGTGTCGTGGACGACTTCTGCGCCGGTGCGGCCGAGCGCGTGATCACGCCGAAACAGGCGCAGATTGACGGCATTGCTGAAGAACGTCTGTTTCTCGGCAACAAGACCCAGAAATTCAACCTCGGCGGCTACGGCCTCAACCCGCTGCAGAACCTGCCGGATCCATTCGCACCGCTGGGCGAGAACCTGACGGTGCCGGCGCAGGAGCGCGTGCACTACGCCGATCGCACCCGCGACCAGGAAGACACCGCCCTGCGGCTGCTGCTGCTGGCACTGGGTGATACGCGCGTGGTGTTCGTCACCGTCGATGCGATCGGCGCCGGCAACATCATCCAGCAGCGTCTGACCCAGGCCATCGTCGATGCCAGCTGCGCGCTCGACTTCTGCGTGCCGGCCGACGCTGTGCTGTTCGGACAGACGCATACGCACGCCGGCGCCGACCTGCAGGGGCTGTGGGGCGGCGTGCCGCAGGACTGGATCGACAATACATTGCTGGCATCCGCGGCCGACGCGGTCAGCGAGGCGATCACCTCGCGCAGCCGCGCCAGCCTGCGCGTCAGCCAGGGCGAGACCCTGGACTTCAACAACTATCGGCGTCCGCGCGTCGACCCCGCGGCCGAGGCCGATCCGCATGTGAGCCTGCTGCGGGTCGAGCAGAGCGGTGGCCGGCGGACGATCGCGCAGCTGCTGCAGTACAACGCGCACCCGACCTCGATCGACGAGGATCCGCGGGTACCGCACGCCGACTATGTCTATGGCGCGATGCACTATCTCGAGCAGCGCCACGGCGGCGTTGCGCTGTACTACAACGGTGTCATTGCCGACGCTTCGCCTTCAGGTGGGCAGTGCGACTTCGACGAGCCGGACGCCTACGAGCGTGTGCGCTGTCGCGGCAACGACCTCGCGGCTTTCGCCGACGCACAGCCGCTGCGCAAGCTCGCGCCGCTGCTGGACCACCGTTCGGTGACCGCGACCCTGCCGGTGACCAACCCGCTGTTCGTTGCCGCCGGCGGTCTCGGTGCGTTCAACCGCTACTACGACTTCACCACGACCGCCTTGACGGACATCCCGGTGCTCGGCGACATCCTCGGGACCACCACCGCCGAGATCGGCCAGGTCGCGACGACGGCGACGACGCTGGTTTCGCGCGTCAGCATTGGCGGCCAGGGCGGTCTGGAGATCGTCACCATCCCCGGCGAGACCACCAACACCTTTGGCCAGTTCATTCGTCGCGTCGCCGCCCATGCGAATCCCGATGCGACCGTGATGACCCTGGGGCTGACGCACAACTCCTTCGGCTACATCATTCCGGAAGAGGAGTTCAGCTATATCGACCCGACCGGCGATACTGGCTTCCTGATTCCGTTCACCGGCTACGAGGAGTTCGTCTCGCTGGGGCCGCTGACCGCGCCGCTGCTGCGCATGCAGGCTTACATTCCGCTGTTCGACGCGCCGGCGAGCGAATACTTGCCTGAATACCTGCGTGGTTGCGCTGAGCCAGCCTCGCCGGACTGTCTGATCACAGACATCGCCAACAACCTTGAACGCATCCAGTCGTCGTATGCGCAGCAGTGCATCGATGCCGGCGCGCCCGATGCGCTGTGCAGCATGCTCGATCCGCAGACGCCGTTGGCCAGTGTCTGCCTCGACGCCGGCTTGCCGGATGTGGTTTGCGGTCTTCTGGGAGACGGAAACTGAGCATGCGCGTGCAGAAAATGGCGGTGGCGCTGATGGTCGGTGTCGTGATGCTGGGCGGCTGCCGCAGCAGCACCGCACCGGAGGGCTCCGCGACACCCGGCGAAGGTCCCACGGACGGACAGACGCCGGAGGGCTACGGCGGCGGCGTGCTCGGGGCGATCGCGCAGTTCAGCGCCGAGGCCAACACGGTGACCGCGGCCTTGCTGGACGGTGACGTCGTTGCCGGCGGCGCGGCGCTGCAGACCGCGCTCGGCGATCTGGCTTCGAATTTGGCGGCGTTGCCGGAGGCGCAGAGCCCGGAGGACCTGCTGGGCCTGGCGCAGGATCTGCCGTCAACCTTGCAGCAGGCAGTGGCGGCCAGGCGTGAGGTCGAGGCCGTCGTTGTCACCGGCGCACGGCTGCCGGGCTGGAGTACACCGGCGGCCTTCGGCATCGCCAACGTCTATCCGTCCGGCGCCTATCTGGACCAGTGCCCGTCACCGCTGGATCAGGTCTGTGCACCGATCCTCGAATTGCTGCGTTCGCTGGTGCCCAACAGCGCGCCGGTGCGCGACGCGCACAACGGTACGCTGGTCTACCCGGTGCAGGGGCAAACTGTTGCGGGTGGCGTGCCGGTCGGGCAGATCGCGGCATATGCCTGGCGTGACGGTGTCTGGGTCGAGATTCCTGTGCAGGTTGACGAGCGCATGCCGTACTTCCTCGCCAACGGCAACAGCACGTTTTCGATCTACTCCGGTACCGATCCGGAAATCAGCTATGTCTGGGACACCGAAGCCTGGGCGATGACCCGGGGCGACTGCAGCAAGGCCTACGACGCAGACCCCGACGACAATGGCGTCAACCAAGGCCTCGCCGGGCCGACGCCGGACCCGGTGCCGGGCCTGGATGCCGACGACGAGATCGTGTTCATGGCCGCCGACGCTGGCGACATGGCGCCAAGTGGCAGCCGCCCCGACG
>JBFFJL010000191.1:0-7170 GCA_041555955.1 Nevskiaceae bacterium | reverse complement strand
CGCCGCGCGCAGGCGCGGCAATCAAGCGCATCGGCGTTCAAGAGGCTGCTTCATCTCCATCAGCGCCTTCGGCACCCGGAGCTTCCGGATCATAGATACGCACGGCGCGCGCGGGCACGACGGTCGATATTGCGTGCTTGTAAACCATCTGGCTGACGCTGTTGCGCAGCAAAACGACAAATGAGTCGAATGATTCGATCTGGCCCTGCAGTTTGATGCCGTTGACCAGGTAGATCGAGACGGGAATACGCTCCTTGCGCAGGGCGTTCAGAAACGGTTCTTGTAACGTATGACCTTTGGACATCGAATTATCCCTGTGTTTTATGTTCAGCAGCGAGCGAGCCGTCTTTAAATTCTGGCAAAAATGGACGGCCGGTGAGTGTAGCATGCAGCGAATTACGCCTGTCTTTCAGCACGCACAATGCGCGCCACCACCGCCGACAGCAGCTCAGGCGCATCCGGATCAAAAACTTCGGCATCGGGATCGGAACGCAGCCAGGTCAACTGGCGTTTGGCGAACTGCCGGGTTGCGGCGATAGCGCGGGCCACGGCGTCTTCCAGAGTGCACTGGCTCTCCAGATACGCCCATAGCTGTCGGTATCCGACAGACCGGATTGAAGGAAGTTCCGGCCCCAGGTCGCCACGGCGATGCAGCGCCCTGACCTCATCCAGAAACCCCCGCCGCATCATGTCCTCGAAACGCCGCTCGATGCGGGCATGCAACACTGAGCGCTGTGGCGGATTCAAGGCGAGCGGCAGCAGCGTGGGGACAGCGGCAGCGCGCATGGGCTGGGCAAACGCCGTGCTGGCGGACGCCCCACTGAGTTCGATGATTTCCAGCGCTCGCTGGATCCGCTGCTGATCGTTCGGGTGCAGGCGCTGTGCCGTCTGCGGATCGAGGCGCTGCAGCCTCTGATGCAGTGCCGGCCAGCCATCCTGGCGCGCCTCGGCTTCGATCCGCGCACGGACCGCAGGATCAGCCGCAGGCAGGTCACTCAAGCCAAATCTCAGCGCACGAAAGTACAGCATGGTGCCGCCAACCAGCAGCGGCAACCGCCCGCGGCCCCGAATCTCAGTCATCAGACGCACTGCATCATCGACAAAGCGAGCGGCGGAATAGGCTTCGAGCGGATCGAGGATGTCGATCAGATGATGCGGTACCTCGGCCTGCTCCGCAGCGTCCGGCTTCGCCGTGCCGATATCCATGCCACGATAAACTTGCGCCGAATCGACACTGATGATTTCAACCGGGAAATGGTGTGCCAATCGGAGCGCAAGGCCCGACTTGCCCGATGCCGTCGGCCCCATCAGCAATACGGCCGGCAGTGCCGTCGGATCCATCGTTCAGCGACCCCGCAGGAACAATCGGTCCAGCTCGCCCATACCGACCTGGACCCAGGTCGGCCGCCCATGATTGCACTGCCCCGCCATTTCAGTGCGCTCCATATCGCGTAACAGCGCCTCCATTTCCGCCAGACTCAGCTTGCGATTGGCCTTGATCGCCGCCTTGCAGGCGACGTCGGCCAGGATGCGTTGCTGTGCCTCCAGCACCTCACCAAAATGGCTCACGCTCTCCCGGCGCTGATCATCACCCGCCAACTCCCGCAGCAGCTCGATCACCGCCGCCTCGGACAGCAGCGGCGGGACAGCGCGCAACAGCACGGTCCCGGGCCCGCTACGGTCGAAGACGATGCCGTAGCGCGCGAGCTCCTCGCGACGTGACTCCAGCGTTTCAATCTCATCTTCCTGCAGCTGCAGCCGTTGAGGGACCAGCAAGGCCTGTGCGGCGATGCCACCGCGATCCAGCTGGTCCTTCAGACGTTCATACAGAATGCGTTCGTGCGCGGCATGTGCGTCGACCAGCACCAAACCGTGGCGGTTCTGCGCAAGCACATACACGCCCTGCAGCTGCGCCAAAGCGTGCCCCAACGGAAATTCGTCGTTCTCCTGCACCTCCGGGTCGGCGTTCGGCGCAGACGCCGCACTGCCCGCAGCTGCCGCGTGCCCTGCACCCGCGCCGAATTCCGCACGCGACTCGGCCAATGGAGATGCCCACGAAACGGGCGCGGCGGCGCCGTAGCGAAAGCCCTGCTGTTGTGGTCGCGTGGCCCAGGCAGGAGGCAGCGACGCCAGGCGTGCCGCCGGCGTCGCCGTCGTTGACGGAGCCAACGCGACGTCATGCGTCGATCCATCCTGGGGCCGTACCCGGCGCAACAGCTGATGCACCGCAGCGAACAGCATGTCGTGCACGCTTCCGCCATCGCGGAACCGGACCTCGGTCTTCTGCGGATGCACGTTGACATCGACGCTGGCCGGGTCGACCTCCAGATACAGGACGTACGCCGGATGATGGGTCGAGTGCATGACATCCGCGAATGCGCGGCGCAGTGCCGCGCTCGGCAGACGGTCGCGCACCAGGCGGCCGTTGACATAAAAAAACTGCAAATCCGCCTGCGAGCGCGCGAAGCTCGGCAGTCCAACCCATCCATGCAAACGCATGCCGAGGCGTTGCTCGTCCAGAGGCACCGCGTGATCGACAAACTCGCGCCCGCAAATTTCGGCGAGCCGGGCTTCGCGCCCACTGGCGCTGGCCGCCGGCGAAAATTCCCAGATCCGACGCTGATTGTGTTTCAAGGCAAACCCGACATCGAACCGCGACAGTGCGATCCGTTGCATCGCCTGGTGCGCCTGACGATATTCAGTGGCTTCGGTCTTGAGGAACTTGCGTCGCGCCGGCGTATTGAAAAACAGGTCGCGCACTTCGATCTGCGTGCCCATCGGATGCGCTGCGGGCACCGGCTCTGCCGAAGCCAGCTGTCCCTCGCCTTCAATCGCCCAGGCATGCTCGGCGCCTGCCACACGCGACACCAGTCGCAGGCGCGACACCGACAGAATGCTCGGCAAGGCCTCGCCGCGAAACCCCAGACTGCCGACCTGCTCCAAATCCTCGAAGCTGGCGATCTTGCTCGTCGCATGACGCTGCAAGGCCAGGGACAGCTGATCCGGCTCGATGCCGCTCCCATCGTCGCGGATGCGGATCAGACCGATACCACCGCGCTCAAGTTCAACCTCGATCTGTCGCGCGCCGGCGTCCAGTGCGTTTTCGACCAACTCCTTGACCACAGCGGCCGGGCGTTCAACGACTTCGCCCGCCGCAATCTGATTGATCAGCTGATCAGAAAGGATTTTTATCATCGCGAAAGTTTACAGGCCCGCGTCAGCCGCCGGCGACGCCAAGCCTGTTAGCAGACGCGCGCACTCAGATGAGCTGACCCCAGTAAAGAAATCGGCCCGGACGAGAGCAGGCTCGCCCGGGCCAAATGCACTCCCACTGAATCAGCGGGAGACGCCTTGGGTAATCGAAGCCGCGTCGCGATTGTCCGCGAGGCTGACGTATTGCAGGCCCGGTTCGTTTTCCACCATCTGCTGCTTGGGCCGATAGCTCTGGAAATAGCCGGAAACGCCATCAAATATCTGACGGGCAAACTTGAGCTGATAGTCCTTGGACGCCAGCAGCTTCTCCTCACGCGGATTGGTGATGAAGGCGGTTTCCACCAGAACCGATGGAATGTCCGGCGCCTTCAGCACCGCAAAACCCGCCTGCTGGATTTCAGATTTCTGCAGACGGTTGACCTTGGACATCGAGTTCAGGATGCGGCTGCCGACGTCAAAGCTGGCTTCCATCGTGGCACCCTGCGACAAATCGATCAGCACCGCCGCCAGCTCATTGTCCTTGCCGTGCAGCTCGACCCCGCCAACCAGATCCGCGGAGTTTTCCTTGTGCGCCAGCCAGCGTGCATGCTCGCTGGTCGCACCGCGATCGGACAGCACGTAGACCGCGGTTCCCTGCAGATCACGCCGCGTGAAGGCATTGCAGTGCACCGACACGAACAGATCAGCCTGATTCTTACGCGCAATATTCACGCGTTCGCGCAACCCGACGTAGTAGTCGCCTTTGCGCGTCAGAACCGCACGCATATTCGGCGTTTTGTTGATCATGTCGGCAAGATTGCGCGCAATCGCCAGCGCCACATCCTTTTCCTGTAGGCCGCTCGTACCGCGCGCACCTGGATCCTCGCCACCGTGGCCAGCATCGACGGCGACAATTATCGGCTTGTCCTGCACCCGAGCGGCAACTGCCGGCGGCGGCACAGGATCAGCCACGGGTTCCGGCCTGGACTCAAGCGCCGGTGCCGGAGCCTCAGTCGCGGCGATCACTGCAGCATCGGGAACCGCAACAACGCCAGGCTGCAGGCTCGGACGCGCCAAGTCGACCACCAGTCGATGACCATACTCGTCGCCAGGCGGCAGCACGAAATTGTTCACGAATACGTTGGCGGCGACATCAAGAACGACGCGGACACCATCCCCACGCGGCCCGCTGCGCAGACGTTGCACCAGGCCCTTGCCTTCAATGCCTTCGATTCGCGCAACTTCCTTCGGCGAAAGACCGTCAAGATCGACAACGACGCGGTCGGGATTGGTCAGCGTGAATACGGTGTAGCGAACGTCGTCACTGAGATCGAACACGATGCGCGTGGATTCGGGACCGTCCCATAATCTCAGGTCACGCAGCTGTGCCGCCCACACACTGGGCGCCATCATCAGCATTGCAACCACCAGACCCCACCGCATTTGCGCTCTCCCTCGACAATCCAAAACACTTCTGCGAGGCAAACATTAGCGCTACGGCGCATCAATTGCAATAGGCATTCCCCATAACAAACATGAGGATAGGAGATGTTCTTAAACGAACTGGAGAAGTCCTGCCGCCGCATCGGCGATTGCTTGCAACAAGGTCGGCTCTCCACGCAGTTCCGCCACACGCGCGCCGTCCCGATGGGCCAGCTCAATCGTCAAGCGCGCCGCAGGCAGTAACCCACCCGCCTGCTCGGGCCACTCAACCAACCACAGGGTCTGCTCTGGCGGATAGCTGTCGGTGCCGAGCTGCCACCATTCTTCCGGATCGACCAGCCGGTACAGATCCATATGCAGCACCGCGCATGCCGCCAGCACGTAGGGTTCCATCAAGGTGTAGGTCGGACTGCGAACGATGCCCTCCACCCCGAGCGCGTGCAGCAAGCCACGCGCAAAGGTGGTCTTGCCCGCACCAAGCGGCCCGCGCAGCTCGATGACGCCGACCGGCGCTGCACGCAGCGCGGCAGCAACGGCCTCGCCGAGACGTTCCGTCGCAGCGGCATCCGCCAAGGCCACGTTCAAAACCGCCGCTGCCGTCATGGATTCACCAATGTCCGAATCGCCGGTAACAAATCCGTCGGCAGCAGACCACGCTCGCCGTCAGCGGCCGCAAGATCGCCGGCGCGCGCATGCACCAGCATCCCAAGACGCGCAGCTGCTGACGCATCCCGGCCCTGCGCCCGCAGCGCCGCGACAATGCCGGTCAGCGTGTCGCCCATGCCGGCGACCGCCATGCCGGGGTTGCCGTAAGGGCAGACGACGGGACAATCGTCCGAAACCAGACTTCCCGCCCCCTTCAGTAGCACCGTACCACCGTAACGCTGCCGCAAGGCCTGCACGCTGGCAACGCGGTCACGCTGCACGTCCGCAACTGAACACTGCAGCAACCGCGCCGCCTCGCCCGGATGCGGTGTCAGCACCCAGTCTTCGCAGTGTCGCGGCAGTCGCGCAAGCAGATTCAGGGCATCGGCATCAACCACCAATGGATGCATGCCCGCGACAACATGCGCGTACACGGCCCTCGCCCATGCGTCCTGACCGAGCCCCGGACCGAGTGCGACCACGCTGGCACGTTGCAACAGCGGATCCAGCGCCGACGGCTCCGCAATGCCATGCACCATCAGCTCCGGCTGCGCCGCGGTCAGCGCCGCAGCGTGCTCGGGGCGCGTTGCAATGCTGACCAGCCCCGCGCCCGCTCGCAGCGCAGCGCGACCTGCCAACAGCGCTGCTCCCGCCATGCCGGAATTGCCGCCAATGATCAGCACATGGCCGGACACTCCTTTGTGGGCATCGCGCGCACGCCGCCCCAGAGAAAACAGCTCAGTGGCCTGCTGCAGTTGCGCCACCGGCGCCATGCCGTCATGCACGTCAGCCGGCACTTGAAGATCATCGAAGCAGCGCTCGCCCGCCACCGCCGGACCGCGTCCGGTCCACAAGCCCAGCTTGTTGCCGATGAAGCTGACCGTGAGGTCGGCTTCAACGCAAATTCCCGGTGTCGCACCGGTACTGGCATCGAGACCGGACGGCACATCCACCGCCAGCACTGCCGCTCCAGCGTGTCGCGCGGCATTGATCGCTGCGATTGCACGCTCGGTGGAATCGGTCGGTGCACGCGACAGTCCGGTACCGAAAACTGCATCAACCACGCAGTCGGATACAGGCAATGTCTGCGCAAAGGGTTCGGTCCGCCCACCGTCGTCAGGCCACGCGGCTGCAGCGCGCTGCGCATCACCGTGCAGTGGTGCATCGCCCACACGGACCACGCGCACGTCACAGCCCGCGGCGCGCGCCAGTCGCGCAATTTCGTAGCCGTCTCCGCCGTTGTTGCCGCCGCCACAGACGACCGTGATGCGCTGCGGGCACCCGAAGCGGGCGCGCAAGATCGACCAGCACGCGGCCGCCGCACGCTGCATCAGGACATAACCCGCAATGCCGTGACCCTCGATCGCGCGACGATCGAGTTCACGAACCTGGGCGGCAACATACAATCGCGAGTCGAGCTGAGACATGACGACAGTATAAGAAGCGATGGGCCCGATCCGCGATGCATCCTGACGAACTCAAGAACTTGCCCGACCTGATTCCAGGCTGGGCGCGCGAGTGCGGGTTCGACCACGCCGCGATCGCAACGCTGGAGCTGGACCAGGACCACGGACATCTGCAGCAGTGGCTGGCGCAGGGGCGACACGGCGAAATGGCCTACATGGCGCGTAATACTCAGATGCGCCACCACCCCGAAACTCTCCGCGAAGGCACCCTCAGCGTCATCAGTGTGCGCATGAACTATCGAACGCCCGCGTCCGACGCAATGACCGTTTTGCGTGACGGCAATCTCGGCTATGTCTCCCGTTACGCGCTGGGTCGCGACTATCACCGTCTGATGCGGGCGCGTCTGCAAAAGCTTGGCCGCCGCCTCGAACAGGCGGTCGGGCCGCACGGCTATCGCGTGTTCAGCGACAGCGCTCCGGTGCT
>JBFFJL010000190.1:0-7234 GCA_041555955.1 Nevskiaceae bacterium | reverse complement strand
TCGCGCCAGAGATCGACGCAGCCCAGAGAATCATGCAGCAACACCAGCGGCGGCAGCGCCTCACTGTGCCGCGGGATCCATGTCCGGACAAAGACGCGCCCTCCGGGAACTTCTACATCGCGCTCATGCGCAGAAACCGCAGTCATCGAATTCTCACAGCCGGCAGGCGTCCATCCTGACGCGCGGCGCAATGCAACAGGAGCCCACGATCAGTGACGCGGTGTTTTGAAAGAAGCGGCGGAGTATGGCCAACACTGAGCCAAATTCAAATCCAACCTACGCCAGGCCCACTGCACTACAGCCCTGATTGCATGGGTTTACTTCGACCGCATCTATCTTCTCGAAACGCCGCACGCCAAGTATCGGCATGCTCTGCCAGCGTTTGTCGAGATTGATCCAGCAGAGCGGCGCCTGACCTGGCGAGGCCGGCGATGTTAGAGAGCAACAGACGGGCCGCCTGAGGCTGGACCGTCGCCTTCAGGCGGCGTTCTGACGCCTCGAATCAGTAGCCACAGGCAGAACGACAGTTCGGCCACCAGCGACACTCCATAGACCGGTGCAAAGGCGGCAACGAATTGCGGCAGCACAAACCGGATGAAGCTGCCGGTGAGATAAACCACCCCGGCGGCAACCAATCCATAACCCAGAACCCCGGGGAAGCGTGGCGATTTGGCGACCAGAATCCCAAGGATGGCGCAGGAGCAGCCAAAGAACAGCAGTCCGAGGTCATACCCGTACCGATGCAGATCCAGGAACAGGCTGGCCAGCGCCTGCGATTGTTCGGGCGGGAATACCGCGACACTGGCGGTACCGTCAAGAACCAGCAAAACGGCGTAATAGTTGAGCAAGTTGATGCCGAGCACAGCAGCCTGCGTCAGCCGGAACGCTGCGGCCATCATCGCCAGGGCTTGATTCACTGGCTTGAGCAGCACGTAAAACAGCACGGCGATTGCCACGTCGCTCAGCAGCATCACGGCATCCGCAATGAAGCCGACGCGGAACAGACCCTGGTTGGAAAGAATGTTCCCCGCGGTTGCGGCCGCGTCGTCCTCGACGACCAGGCTGCCGCGCACAAAGACTTCACCGAATATTCCGCAGACGATGATGATCAGATACAGCAGTCCTGCGATCCTGCCAGTTGCAGCCGGCGAAATTTGATGGGAATGGTCAGTCACGCTGCATTTCCTTCTCTTTCGGGGAAGGGGTGAAAGAAGCTTCAGCCTGCTGACACATCGTCACCCCAACCTTGATCAATGGACTACGCCTTGCGGTCAAGGCCGCGGCGCAGACGGCCGGCGCAAGCCGTCCTCGCGCGACACGTGACCGACGTATCCGAGTTCACGCCGCGCCTTGTCGTCGCGCACGGTCACGGATTCACCGAATAGCCGCACCGCGGTGCGGGTCGCGGGCGGATGCCCTTGCAAACGCAGACACTGCCATAGCGCTTCAGTGACCGTGGCCAGGGCCAGGGCAACTGCATGTGGCAGCGACTTGTCCGGCACCTCGACGCCGCGCGCGCTCAGCATCGCGGTGATGAAGCTCCGCAGCTCCACCGGCTTGCCGTCGGTGACGAAATAGATCTCGCCACCCCTGCCCTTCTCGGCGGCGAGCAGCAGACCCTCGCAAAGGTTGTCGACATGACAACTCGACGTCAGGTAGCGCCCACCGCCGATCCACATGAAACGCCCGGCCTTGATCGCGCCCTCGAGCTGCGCGGCAATAGACGTATCGTCGTTACCCCAGATCAGACGCGGACGGACAACCACCGTGCGCAATGCCTTGTCGTTGGCGGCAACGACCAGTGCCTCGGACGCGGCCTTGGTCGCCGGATAGCGCGGCAATGGGCGCAACGGTCGCGCTCGGCTTTCGTCGGCGTCCTGGATCGGCTCGCCGTCAGCCAGAACGGCTTCGGTACTGACGTGCACCAGGCACGGCACGCCAGCGGCACGCGCTGCGGTGATGACGTTGTGGGTGCCTTGGACGTTGTCGCGCTCGAAATCCTGTTCCGCCCCCCATTCATCGACCCGCGCAGCGGCGTGAAAGACAACGTCGCAGCCCGCCATGCCGATGCGCATCGCGGAGATGTCGTCCAGCTCACCGGACACCGGTTCGGCGCCCAGAGCCTTCACGACGGCGGCCGATGCCGCTGACCGCACCAGTGCGCGCACGCGGTCACCACGTGCGCGCAGATTGCGGATCAGGTTCCGGCCAACATAGCCGGATCCGCCGGTAACGAAGGTCTGCCGACTCATGCCAGCGCCCGCAGCTTGCGCAGTTCCCGCACGCCGACTGCCAAGGTCATGAAGTCATGCGCATTGAGCATCTGCAGTTCCTGCAAACGGCGCATGCCGAAGTTGATCCGCGCGGGGTTGGACTGCACCCAGTTCTCGACCTGATCCTGTGGCGTGGCGCCGGGATGCTGCAGCGCCAGCTCGGCCACGTTGCGATGCAGCCGATAGGTGTCCTCGCGCAGGTTCGCGCGTGCCAGCGCCTGCCACTTGCTGGTGAGGCGCAGTCCCAACACGGTCGACAGCAGCCACAGAATATGCAGACGATCACCGACCTCGAAATAGACACCGGCCGCCTGCCGCACCGAAACGCCGGCGCCGGTTGCGAGCTGAATGATGTCCGGCGCACAGCCCAGCACCATGGTGTTGGACAACTGCTGCGCCAATGCCTCGGGCACACCGTCGTCACGCATGCCTGAGACCGCTTTGTCCCAATCGGCGCGGTAGCTGGGTGACAGAATCTGCGGCAGCGTCTCCGCAAGTTCGGCGATGCCGCTGCGGAACTGACTGACGGCGTCCGCGACCGGCCGCCGATCCCAGTGGTCGCTGATGAGCCAGGTGGTCGCGTGCTTCATCAGTCCCGTAGCGCGACCGAACAGACGCAGCTGCAGCGCAGCGGGGATCTGCCCATCCAGCGCCTGGATCGGCAACCAGTAGCGGTCACCCTCGAATATTTCATGTGCGATCGCGTAGGCCTTGACCACAGCCGAGCGCTCGACACCGTAGTCATCGGCAAAGCGATGCACGAAAGAAAATCCCATGCGATTGACCACGGCATTGGACAGGATCGTGCCGATGATCTCGCGACGCAGACGATGCCGGCCCAATGCGTCGCGATGCGCCTCGACCATCGCGGGCGGGAAATAACTCAGCAGATCGCGTTCGAAGAACGGATCATCCGGAACGTCCGAATGCACCACCGCGTTGAACAGGGAAATCTTGCTGTACGACACCAGCACCGAAAGCTCCGGTCGGCTCAAGCCCTTACCCGCACTGCGCCGCTCCTTGAGCCCTTCATCATCCGGCAGATACTCGACTGCACGCGACAGCAGTCCGTCACGCTCCAGGATCCGCATCAGGTTGGTGTGTTCGTCCAGGCGCTCGGTGGCATCGCGTTCCAGCAGACTGATGGCCAGACACTGCACATAGTTGTCGACAAGCACCGCCTTTGCGACGTCCGCGGTCATCGACGCCAGAAACGGATCGCGCACCTCGCGTGTCAGCTCGCCCTCGGCCATCAGGCGGTTCAGCGCAATCTTGATGTTGACCTCGCGGTCGGAGCTGTGAACACCGCCCGCGTTATCGATGAAGTCGGTGTTGACGCATCCGCCTTTACCGACACAGCCATGCAGCGCGTACTCAATGCGGCCAAGCTGGGTGCATCCGAGATTGCCGCCCTCGCCGACCACACGACAGCGCAGGTCACGACCATTGACGCGGATCGCATCGTTGGCGCGATCACCGCAGTCCTGGTGCGCCTCGTGATGGCTCTTGACGTAGGTCCCGATGCCGCCGTTCCACAGCAGGTCGACCGGCGCCTTCAGGATCTCACGCAGCAGTTCCAGCGGCGTGAGCTTTTCCATCGAGAGGCCCAGCGCCCTCTGCGCTTCCGGCGCGAGCGTGATCAGCTTGTCACTACGCGGCACGATCATGCCGCCGGCCGACAATTTGCTGCTGTCATAGTCCGCCCAGGACGACCGCGGCAGTGCGAACAGGCGTTCGCGTTCCTGATAGCTGATCTCGGGATCAGGATTGGGGTCGATGAAGATATGCCGGTGATCGAACGCGGCGACCAGCTTGAGCGTGCGCGACAGCAGCATGCCGTTGCCGAATACGTCGCCGCTCATGTCGCCGATGCCGACCACGGTGATCGGCTCGGACTGGATATCGACGCCACCACCGCCACCGTCGGCACGCGGCAGTTCACGGAAATGGCGTTTGACGCTCTCCCACGCACCGCGTGCGGTAATGCCCATCTTCTTGTGGTCGTAACCCGCCGAGCCACCTGAAGCGAAGGCATCTCCAAGCCAGAAGCCGTAGTCGTTGGCGACGCCGTTGGCGATATCGGAAAACGATGCGGTGCCCTTGTCCGCGGCCACCACGAGATACGGATCGTCATCGTCATAGCGACGCACCGATGCGGGCGCAACGATATCGTCGCCGACGCGATTGTCGGTAATGTCGAGCAGGCCACGCAGGAACGTCTTGTAGCACTCGATGCCACGCTTGAGCCAGACATCGCGCTGGCCCGGATCGCCGCGCTTGACCACAAATCCGCCCTTGGCGCCAACCGGCACGATGATCGCGTTCTTGACCATCTGCGCCTTCATCAGACCGAGCACTTCGGTGCGAAAATCCTGCGCGCGATCGGACCAGCGCAAACCGCCGCGGGCCACGCGGCCGCCCCGCAGATGGATGCCCTCGACATCCGGCGAATAGACGAACACTTCGAACATCGGCAGTGGCGCCGGCAGCTCCGGCACCTTGCGCGGGTCCAGCTTGATGCTGACGTAGGGCTTGTCACCCCCATCCGCGGCCGGTTGAAAGAAGTTTGTCCGCAGTACCGCGCGCACGACCGCGGCATACGCACGCAGTACCCGGTCGCCATCCAGTGTGACCACCGCGTCAAGCTGCGCGTCGAGCGCCTGCGACAGCGAATTCTCGGTCGCATGACGCATGTCCTCTGCCATCTGCGGATCGAACCGCGCGGCAAAAAGTCGGGCCAGCAACTGCGCGATCGGCGCATGTCCCGCCAGCAGGCGCTCCATGTAATCCTGGCTGTACGGCAGTCCGGTCTGGATCAGGTACTTGGTCAAGGTGCGCAGCGCGACCACCTGGCGCGCATCCAATCCCGCGCCGAGGACCAGGCGATTCAGTCCGTCGTTCTCGGTTTCGCCGTTCCAGGTCGACAGGAACGCCTGCTCGAAATACGTGCGTTGCTGTTCCGGCGACAGCGTACAACCACCCTCGACCTGAATCTGGAAATCCTGAATCCAAGCCGAATCGCCATCCCGCTGGCGCACCTCGGTCGGATCCTGCCAGATCACACGCAGCCCGAAGTTCTCCAAAGTCGGCAGCACGTCGGACAGTGGTAGAGCCTGTTTCCAGCAATACAGCTTGAGACGCGTGGGACACACGTCACCTTCGGCTTCGGCCTCCACCAGCAGTCGCGGCAACACCGGGCTGCCCGCGGTCAACTGCACCAGATACTGCAAGTCGGCGGCCGCCTCCATCGGCGTCACCATCTCCTGGTACGACAATGCGAAACCGTCGACAAAACTTGCGGCAGCCGCCAACTCGCCAGGCCCGACACGTCGCAGCACCTCGCGCAGCTGATCGCGCCATGAGCGCGTGGCGGCGATCAGGCGTTCCTCAACCTGCGCTGTCGTCAGCGGAATGGTGGTGCCGGGACGCGTCCGCACGATGTAGTGGATCCGCGCCAGACTCTGGCGCAGGAACTCGGTTGTGCGGTCAACGCCGATGCCGCTGCAGATCGCCATCAACTCGGTGGCGATACGGTCGCGCAGTTCGCGCGAATAACGATCGCGCGGCAGATAGATCATGCAGGAGTAGAAACGGCCGTAGCGATCGCGCCGCATGAACAGCCGCATTTGCTGACGATCGCGCAAAGCGCGGATGCCCATGCAGACATCGAACAGCTCCTGCTCGGAGGACTGAAACAGCTCGTCGCGCGGCAACTGGTGCAGGATGTCGCGCAGGTTCTTGCCGGAGTGCGAGTCCTCGCGCAATCGCGAGCGGCGCATCACGTACTCGGCCTTGCGACGGATCAGCGGGATGTTCTTGGGCCGCTCGATATACGCGTCTGACGACAGCAGTCCGATGAAGCGGCAGATGCCGAGCACACCGCCGTCGGGCCGGAACCGCCTCACCGACACTACATCGATGTATTCGGGGTGATGCACCGTGGAGCGATGATTGGCTTTGGTGACCACGACCACGCGAGTCGATTCGGTGTACTTATCCAGTTCCGCCGGGGGCGCGATCAACTGATCGGGGTCAGCGAACCGGGCGCCAGTGCGCGCCAGGCCCAGCGATGCCTCAGCCAGCATCGCGAAGCGGGTTTGATCGCCCTCGCTGACCGCCTCGGTCTCGGCTACGCCGAGAAAAGTGAAATGCCCGTCGTCCAGCCACTGCAGAAACTCGCGCGCTTCGGCAAATTCCTCAGCGTTGCCGCCCGACGGCGTCTGCTGCATCGCGTCCGCCATCTCACGCAGCCGCGCGCGCATCGCCGGAAAATCGATGACGATGGTGCGCAGATCCTTGATCACCTGCTGCAGATCGGCCTGCAGTGAAGCATTGCGCTCGGCACTGTGCAGCGTTTCAAACTCCAGGTGGATCAACGATTCAGCGTTGCCCCCCGCCGTCTGCAGTGGCCCGACATGGATCGGTTTGCCCGCGGCATCGCGGCGAATGCTCAGGACCGGATGCGCCAGCCAGTCGATCGAGCTGCCGGCGGCGCGCACCGCCATCGACACCGAATCGACCAGAAATGCCATGTCCTCGACCACGCTGTCGAGCTGCGCCAACTGCCGAGCCTGACCCTCTGCCGGTTCGCGCAGATCCAGCAGCAGCTGACCCGGCTTGCGCGTCTGCGCCAGCTGCCAGTGGCGGTAGCAGACCTCGAATAACTCATCCGGCGTCCGCAGACGCAAGGCGTCCAGTGACGCCATCTCGTAGTAGTGCCGCAAAAAGCTGCGAAACAGCCGTTGCTGGGCTTCCGGCACGCGAGCATCGGCCAGCGCCTCCAGCTGCGCCAGAAGCAGGGCCTGTTCCTGCACAGAATCGGACTGCATCGTTTTCTCCTCCGGCCCGAAAGCCGCACTTTTTGAGACCGATCCGCGCGATCGCGCGCGCGTTCGCAGTATACGACCGCGCGCGCCAGACGCTCTCCGGACAAACACCCACGCTGACGATGTGGCGTGCGG
>JBFFJL010000189.1:0-7398 GCA_041555955.1 Nevskiaceae bacterium | reverse complement strand
GACTCCGGCGCTGCGCCTCTGAAAGGGGGTAGCGCATCCAGCACCCGCTGCAGGGCTTCGGGTGTCGGTGGTTTTGGCAAGACGTCAACAGCGCCCTGTTCGCGGGCCTGATCGACAAAGCGAGCATCGTCGTATGACGAGCAGATCACCACCGGAATGGTCGCCGTCTGCGGTTGTTCTCGCAGTCGTCGCAGCGCAGCGAAGCCGTCTTCGTCCGGCATCGCATGATCCATAAAGATCACGTCCGGGAGATGCTGCTGCAGGTGCTGATCAGCCTCGCGAGCGCTCTCTGCGGTCGCCACTTGAAAACCGTGACGTTCCAGCGATCTGCGCAAGGCGAATCGAGCCGATTTTGAATCGTCGACAACCAGTGCGGTTCGCGGGTCCATCCGGCGGCTCCAAGATTGCGTAGTGCCAATCTAGCACTGCACACGAATCAATGTCGTTAACAAATCACTAACGGACTTCCGGGGTTCCACTCAGTCCAGTGTGATCGGCGTCGATGGCAGAATGCAGCAGCCTGCATGCCGTGCGCGCGGCGCAATCAATATCAAGAGCCAGACGGCGACGTTTGGCGTTTTCGGGGACGGTTGAAATGAAGTTGAGCAAGCAAGGTTGGCGCGTGAGCGGTTGGGCCGCTGCGGTCTTGGTCCTGGTGGTCGCCGTCGTTGCGGTTGCATTGCTGCCGCGCTGGCGCGAGCAGGCTCTGGATCTGGTCGGTGTCGATATCTGCCCGCCAGGCTACGAATGGGTCGACCCGGTTGAAGTCTCGGAGAAAATGAACCCAGGATTTGCACGGGCCAACGCGGGGAAGATTCGCGCGCAATTCGGTGAGCGTTTCTGCGCCTGGCGCAAGCTGCCGGAAGGCTTTGCCGAGAAGATTGAAGAGAAGGGCGCTTTTCTCGGTATGCGGGGCAGCGTGCCGCCGGCCTTGATGCGCAAGGCGGTCGAACAGAGGGCGGCGCTGAAAGCGGCGCAGGCCAGGATTGCCAATGCTTCGGGGCAGTGGGAGGAATACGGCAGCGGTCCGCAGGTTTCGGACGCGGCCTATCCGGATGGAGCCAACGACGGTATTCCCGAAGTCGCCGGACGCGCCGACAGTTTTGCCTACGATCCGGACGCGCAGAGGCTGTTCGTGGCGATCGGCACCGGCGGCATCTGGATGTCACAGGCCACCGGCGGCGACGTTGGAACCCTGGGCGATCTGTGGCAACCGATTGGCGACAACCTGCCAACCCTGGTTACGAGCGCGGTCGCCTGGACTTCTGCCGGCGGTGGGCGCGTGATTGCGCTGACCGGTGAACACGTGCAGGGCGGCAACACCTACGTCGGCCTGGGGGGGTACTGGTCGGACGATCTCGGCCAGACCTGGCATCACGCGGAAGGTTTGCCGGACGGCACCAACGCATCGAAGCTCGCTGTCGATCCGAGCAATCCCAGCATCGTCTACGCCGCGACCGGTATGGGTCTGTTCCGCTCCGACGACGCCGGCACCAGTTTCAGCAACGTCGCACTGCCGGTGTCCGAGCAGTGCGCTGGCGTGGTTGGACTTGGCCCGTGTCAGCTTGCCAACATGGTCACCGATGTCGTGATCAAGCAGCCGGGCGGCGTGACCGATGTCGCCTGCGGCGAAGAGGGTTGTCCGGTGCTGGCCGCGGTGGGCTTCCGTTCCGGCGCATTGCCTTACGCCGACGGCACACCGCAGTCGCCGGGCAATGGCTTGTACCGCTCGGATAGCGGCAAGGCGGGAACCTTCGCGCGCGTCGGCACTGCGGTTGGTGAAATGCAGGATGCGACCGGCGGTCTGATTCCATTCGGCTTCACGCCGCAGCCGCGCATCGGTCGCATCGAAATGGGTCATGCGATCGGCCCGGCGCAGGATCACAACTATGTCTACGCGATCGTGCAGGACGCGGTGCTTCTCAACGGTGGCGTGCCGGTCCTGGACTTGCCAACGGATGACGGCTTGCCGGCGTTGCCGCTGGACTGCTCCCAGCTTCCCGAGGGTGATCCGCAGTTCATCTGTGAGCTGGCTACGCAAGGCTTCAGTCCAACGTCTCTGAACGGCGTCTACGTTTCTCCCGACTTCGGCGATACCTGGATCCGCATGGCCGACGACGTCGAGCTGACCTACGCCGGTGTCGTCACCGGATCGTCGCTGGCGGCGGTGGTGGCACTGGGCATCGGTCCGGGCGTGCAGTCGTGGTACGACCTCTGGATCAAGCCCGATCCGACCGCGGCCGATCCGCTGCTCGGTATTCCGACCCGTGTCGCCTTCGGCATGGAAGAGGTCTGGAAGAACCGCTTGAATATTCCGGTCACCGGTCTGGAGCAGACGCCCAGCGATTTCAAGGTTATCGGCACCTATTTCGCCGGCAATACCTGTCTGTTCCTGCTCGGCAATCTGGGGCTGGGTGCGACGCCGCCAGTGTGCCCGTTCCGTGACGGACTGCTGACCAACATCACCACCACGCACCCGGATCAGCACGACGCGATCTACATTCCGGACGAGCAACGCGGTGGCGTGTGGCTGATCGTCGGCAACGATGGTGGCGTGTTCAAACAGTATTCGTCCGATACCGTGGTCGACGATTTTGACAACACCAAGTGGGGCAGTGGCGCCAATCACGGCTTCTACACCTTGCTTAATTACGGTATCAGTGTGGCCAAGGACGGCACGGTCTATTACGGCTTGCAGGACAACGCCTCGGGCAAGATCGAGCCGGATACGCGCCGGCAGCTGCGCATCTACGTCGGTGACGGCATGTGGACCGCGGTCGATCCGGACAACTCGGACGTCGCCTACTACCAGACGCCGGGTCTTGCGCTGGTGCGCACCACCGACGGTGGCATGACCAACGAGTACGTCGACAGCTTCGATGTGGGGTCTGCGCACTTCCTCAGTCCGTTCCGCATGGACCCGGACGATGCCGATCATCTGGTGGCTGCCGGCACCAAGGTCGCCGAGACGCTGAACGCGTCGAGCGACGCCGAGTGGACCACGGTCTACGATCTGGGCACCAATGCGGTGACCGGTTCGGCGTTCCAGTCGCGCGGGCCACTGGCCGTGCGCGGCGATGCGGTCTATGTCGGCTTCTGCGGGCCCTGCAATCTGACCGGCACAGGGGGTCAGTTCCAGGGCGGGCTGGCCACCAACGTCGGTGGCGACGCACCGGCGCAGAAGGGTTCGGCAGACGGCTGGCACAAAGCGTCGGCGATCGGGCTGCCAAACCGCTACATCTATGACATCGCGATCGATCAGGATGATCAGAACACGGTCTACGTCGTGCTCGGCGGCTACTCCACCGCGCGCTGGCTGCCGGACGGTCAGTATCTCGATGCTAATCCTGATGTGGGCGAGGGCTATGTCTACAAGTCGACCGACGCGGGTGAGCACTTCACCGACATCACGGGTGATCTGCCGCCGGTGATCAGTACCGCGATCATCCGTCGCGGATCACAGCTGATCGTCGGCACCGATCTGGGTGTTTTCATCTCATCGGATCTGAACGGCAGCAGCTGGGCCCCGCTGGGCGATTTGCCGTCGATGCCGATCAACACGCTGGTGACCAAGCCGGGCGATGACAGCCAGTTGTTCGCCGGCACCTTCGGCCGCGGTGTGCAGCTGTATCGCTTTGACCAAGCCACTGATGGCGGCGGCAATGGCGGCAGCAAGCCGGATGCCGGTCGTTTCGGTTCCGGCGCAACGCCGTTGTCCGCGTTGCTGCTGATGCTCTTTGGAGCAGGATTGCGTACGCTACGCGGGCGCCATCTCCGCGGGGTGCATCACTGACGCGGGATCGGTCGTACCAAACCGGGAGAATGCCGGCCGTCGGGGGGCGGTCCGGCATTTGCGGGGAAGGGGGCACGCTTGCGTGCCCCTTTTTTTCGGACTTCGCTGCGCTTCAGGTGTCGAGCGTGCGCAGTACCAGCGTGCCGTTGGTCCCGCCGAAACCGAAACTGTTCGACATCACCGTACGCGGGCCTTTGTCGAGGCGCGCCTGGCGCAGGATCGGGACCCACTCGCAATCCGGATCCAGCTGATCGACGTTGGCCGACGCGGCGATGAAGCTGTCACGTTGCATCAACAGGCAATAGATTGCTTCATGCACGCCAGCCGCGCCCAGCGAATGGCCGGTCAGCGACTTGGTCGAACTCACTGGCGGGATCTTCTCGCCGAACACTTCTCGGATCGCGCGCAACTCGGTCGCGTCACCCAGGGGCGTCCCGGTGCCATGGGCATTGACGTAGTCGATCGGCGTGTCGACACCGTCCATTGCCTGACGCATGCAGCGCACCGCGCCCTCACCAGACGGCGCAACCATGTCGGCGCCGTCGGAGGTGGCGCCGTAACCGACGATCTCGGCGTAGATCCTGGCGCCGCGACGGCGTGCGTGCTCAAGTTCCTCGACGACGACGATGCCGGCACCTCCGGCAATGACGAAGCCATCGCGTTCGGCGTCATAGGGGCGCGAGGCGCACTCCGGCGTGTCGTTCCAGGCGCTGGACAGCGCGCCCATGGCATCGAACAGCATCGCCGACGACCAATGCTCTTCCTCTCCGCCGCCCGCAAACACGATGTCCTCGGTGCCGGCGCGGATGCGCTCGGCGGCATGACCGATGCAGTGTGCGCTGGTGGCGCAGGCGGAGGTGATCGAGTACGCGGTACCTCGTACCTTGTAGGCCGTGCCCAAGGTCGCGGCGACGTTGCTGCACATCGTGCGGGTGACGCCGTAGGGCCCGATGCGCTTCACACCTTTGTCCCGCAGCGCATCAGCGGCGGCGATCAGGTTGGCCGGCGAGGCACCGCCGGTACCGACGACCAGCCCGGTGCGCAGATCGCTGACCGCATCGGCGTCGAGTCCGGCATCGGCGATGGCGTCGCCCATCGCAACGTAGGCATACATCGAGCCGTCGTTCATGAAGCGGCGGACGCGTCGATCGATCAGCGCTTCGCAGTCCAGATGAATGCGGCCGGCGACATGCGAGCGCAGACCCATCTCCTGATACGCGGGCGCCAGCTGGATCCCGGATCGACCGGTGCGCAGTGACTGCGAAACGGTGTCGAGATCATTGCCGATGCACGAAACGATGCCTGCGCCGGTGATGACCGCGCGGCGCGACGAGGGCGGGCGCACGGGCTCAGAAGCCTTCGGTGGAGTGGAACAGCCCGACGCGCAGGTCGGTGGCGAAGTAGATCGGCCGGCCGTCGACAGAGACCACGCCGTCGGCAATGCCCATCGTCAGCTTGGAGGCAAACACGCGCTTCAGATCGAGCCGGTACTGCACGAGCCTGGCGCTGGGCAGGATCTGGCCCTTGAACTTGACTTCACCAACGCCCAGCGCGCGGCCACGTCCACCGTGTCCGCTCCAAGCGAGAAAGAAACCCACCAGCTGCCACAGCGCATCCAGGCCCAGGCAGCCCGGCATCACCGGATCGTCCGGAAAGTGGCAGTCGAAGAACCACAGATCGGGGCGGACATCGAGTTCGGCGTCGATATAGCCCTTGCCGAACTTTCCACCCTGATGGTGGATTGCCGTGATGCGATCGACCATCAGCATCGGTGGCGCCGGCAACCGCGCGTGGTCGGGACCGAACAGGCCTCCGTGCGAACACGACTGCAGTTGCTCCTTGTCGAAGGAGCTGGACGGATCGTGGGGCTGGGCGATGGCTGCGTTCATGGGCTTGGGCGGTTAGCGGTTGGTTCAGCTCGGACAACACAGACCCGGTGGCGTGATCTCAGATGCCGGGACCGCCAAGCGTATCGAGCCAAACTACCGGGTCGACATGACAGTCTTGCTGACCCAGGTCAATGCCGGCGTCTTTTCCGGACGCGCCCAGCGCTGTGGGTAAAAAAAAGCGGCAGCGCCCAAGCCGCCACCGCCTCAAAAAACTAAGTGAATCAGGTCAACCAGATAGACTTCGCTTCTTTCTGCTTGTCCTCATTGGGCATTGCCTCCGCTGCAAGGTCTGCAGCGCTGACAACGCATCCAAATCCATGATCTCGATCGGCTCGACAAAACCATGCTCATGATTCGCCAACCACGATGGATAGTGTCACTGCAGCCATCTCCTAACAACAGCTTGTGGTTGTCAGCCGACGAACGGTCGTTTATTGACCGCCGCCGGAGTCGTCGATGAGCACCCCCGAAGCCATGCGTGGCAGTGGCTTGTATCCGGCGCAGTGGCAGCTCGCCTGCGCGGTACTCGACGAAGTTCTGCAAGGACGTGCGGCAGATCGCTGCCTGCAGGCGGCGTTTCGCGAGCGCCGCAACATGGGCAGTCGCGACCGTGCCTGGGTGACTGAAATGGTCTATGGCGTGCTGCGCGATCTGCGCCGACTGCACGCGATGGTCGGCGAAGGCTCGTCGGCGGCGCTGTGCGCTGCGCTGCTGCTGCGTGGTGAGCGGGTTGCGCCGGAGCGTCTGCAGGCTCTGGGTGTCGATGTCGAAGCGCTGCGTGCGCAGCTGGCAGCGCATGACGATGACGCACTGACCCCAGCCGAACGCGCCAATGTCCCGGACACCATTTACGCGGCCTGGCAGCAGCAGTTTGGAGGCGACGTGGACGCCCTGGCCGCAACGCTGTGCGAACAGGCGCCGGTTGATCTGCGCGTGAACACGCTCAAATGTGAGCGCGCGCAGGCGCAGGCGGTGCTGGCTGAAGCTGGCGTTGAAGTGCAGGTCACGCCGTATGCGCCGCAGGGATTGCGCGTGGCGCGGCGGGCCGCGCTGCAGAACCTTCCGGCTTATCGCGACGGCTGGATCGAACCGCAGGACGAGGGCAGTCAGCTGCTGGCGTTGCTGGTGGATGCGCAGCCCGATGAGACCGTCATCGACTACTGCGCCGGCGCCGGCGGCAAGACTCTGGCGCTGGCGGCGCAGATGCAGAACTGCGGCACGCTGTGCGCCTGGGACAGTGATTCCACCCGACTGGCGCGGCTGGCGCCGCGGCTGCAGCGCGCCGGCGTGCAATGCGTGCAGATCAGGACGCTGGGCAACGACGAGACGTCCGACATGCTGGCCGATGCGGTGCTGGTCGACGCGCCGTGCTCGGCCACCGGCACCTGGCGGCGACAGCCCGAGGCGCGTCTGAAAGCGCTGGATCTGTCGGCGCTGACGACCTTGCAGGCACAGATCCTGGCACGTGCGGCAAGGCACGTGAGGCCAGGCGGACGTCTGATCTACGCCACCTGCAGCCTGCTCGATGCCGAGAATATAGACATTGTCGAAGCCTTCATGGCCGAGCACCCGCAGTTCGAGCTCGATGATGCCGGCGCGGTATTGGCGCGTTCCGGCGTTTCGTTATCGGGGCGTACCTTGCAGTTGCTGCCGCATCGGCACGGCACCGACGGTTTCTTCGGCACCTACACGAGCGACCGCGTGTCGCTCGGCCTG
>JBFFJL010000188.1:0-7413 GCA_041555955.1 Nevskiaceae bacterium | reverse complement strand
GCTCGACCGTACCCGGCACGCGCAGCGGGTCGTTCAGCCCCACACCATGCAGCGGAAGATCAATCGCAACGACCGCAAAGCCGGCCGCAGCCAGCGCAGGTGCCAGCGGCAACATCTGCGAGCGATTGCCGGTAATGCCGTGTTGGAAAATCACCACGGGCCATCCGCCGGCGGGCATCGCGTGGCCGCTGTTGGTATTGGGCAGTGTTACCAGCACCGGCACCGTCTGCGTGGCTCGCGCCAGCGGCTGTGGGAAGCAGCCCGTGGTGCTCTGACTGATTCCCCCCGACTGGGATAGGGCCACGCACGGCACCCCAACCGGCGCGTCCCCATCGGCCACCACATCTGGATCAGCATGCCAGAACGAGTTCAGCGGATTGTCAGGCGCGTCGCCGATCAGAAAATCACCATCTTCTGCCGTCGCACTCGCATCCGCGAGGTAATACGGCAGATCGAGACTGCCGACGTACAGATCGGCCACCGGCGGCAACTGCGGGATGACGTCCTGCGTGGTCAGACCTGTCGCAATCAGCTGCATTGGCTGTGCGCTGGCCTGTGCCTGAAGGCGCTCCAAGGTTTTGCCCACGGACTGCGTTGTGAACGGCCAGGCAATGACCAGGCTCGCATTGCTGATACCCGCAGCATTCAGCCCCGGAAGGATGCGCGTCTGATACAGCTGGCGCACGCCTTCCAGCGTCGCGCGCTGCGCCGTGCTCAGCAAGGTCAAAGCCGGCTCGCTACGTGCGGCAAACTGTTCGTCGACAGTCTGCGTTCGCAACAGCACTCGAAACAGGTCCGCCGGCTCCGCAGGGACACCATCGACCGACTTCAGCGCTCGCGTGATTGCAACCAGATACGTGGTCGCCGGCGCCAGCGGCTTCAGCGGCTCGATCAACAGGCGCGTACGCAGCAGGTTCAGTGGAATGCCGGTTGCCGGATCGACTGCGCTCGAAGAGACGACTCGGTAATCGACCCCGGGAACCAGCGGCGCAAAGGTTCTGGTATTGATCACGATGACCGCACCCGGCCCATTGGCGGTATCGGTGTCGATGCCGCCAATGAAATCGGTGAACGCCGAGGCCACGGTCGAAAACCCATCGAGACGATTGGCATCGTCGACAAACGACGCCGAACTGCCGTTGGGAATATTCAAGGTGCCGTCGGTGGTCCCTGTGAACAAGCCGTCGTTCGGGAACGGAATCACCGCGCTGGCGGCAACCGGATCGAACAAGGAATACGCCGCATCCGGACTCGCCGCAAGACCGCCGTCGCCGTTATCTGCCTTGTCACACGCCGAGAGCGCGAACGCCACCAGCAACGGCGTTAGCCTGAGTAGCCTCATGTCGGATCTCCTTGTCGCACGATTCAGGACTTGCGTCCGTTAATCACCGATCCCCGCAGAGTCGGTCGCTTGTTATCGAATGCTCAGGAGTATTGCGCGTTACAAGCGCTAGGCCAACGGCATTAGCCAACGGAATGTCGGTACTTAGGTACCGTTCATCGGAATGCTGCGGTGCGGAGCCGCTATTGTTGCGGTGCAGCGTCCCTCAGCTCGAGTTCGCCTTCGAGCAGTTCGCGCAGACGTGGCAGCCACTGCTGATGCGGCACCAGCAGCGACAACGGCATGCGCCGCCGTGCAACATCATCCACCGTGCCGGCCATCTCGTGGCGAACAGCATGAATGGCCTCGGCACCGATAAACGGTGCAGCAGAATGGATGCGTTGAGCCCACTCGGGACGGTGCGCGATCAACTGCAACAGCGCGTCGATCCCGGTACCGTGGCGCAGGCTCAACCAACGCGCCGCCTCTGTGTCGACTCCGGCGGCGACCAGTGAAGCGATCGCCTGCGGCTGCCAGGTCTCGAACGGGAGCTCGGGCGCGCCGGGCAGCGGATGCAAATGCGTGACCGACGCTGGCGGCTTGCTGCCCAGCTCTCGGTAGACTGCGTCGACGATCTCGATACTGTCGCTGCGTGCGGTGGTGTATTTGCCACCGACATGCATCAACAGACCCGGCAGTGGCTGCACGACTTCAAACTCGCGTGACAGTGCCGAGAGCGACGAGGTTTCCGCGTTCTGCAGCATGCGCACGCCAGCGAAACTGCCGACGATATCGGCTTCGGTCCAGCCAAGCCCGGGCAGCGAGCGACGCACATTGTTGAGCAGATACCGGATTTCCGCCTCGCTGGGCTGCGCATCCGAGGCCTGCTTGACCTCTTCCTCCGTGGTGCCAACCAGCGTGTGGCCGTACCAGGGAATTACGAAGAACACACGACCGTCGTCGGCCGTCAGCAGGAACGCCTCCGTGCAGCCCTCGATCGCCGGCATCACCAGATGCGAACCCTTGATCAGCTTGACCCTGGGGGCTGCGGCGCCAGTCAACGTGGACGCCCACGGCCCCGTGCAGTTGACCACGACCCGGGCACGCAGCTCGAAGCTGTCTCCGCTGACGACATCGCTGAGCATCGCGCCGCAAACCCGTCCCTGCTGCTCGACCACGCGTTCGGCCGCGACCCGATTGACGCAGACCGCCCCTTGCGCCTGTGCCGCCGCGGCGACAGTCAGGGTCATGCGTGCGTCGTCTTCCTGGCAATCGCCGTAACGGAAGCCACTGACCAGGGCTTCTGAATCGAGGAACGGGTAACGCGTCTGCAGCTCGCGCAACCGAAAGCGCCGATGTGCGGGCACCGGCTGATTGCCCACGGCCAGTAGGTCATACAAGGTCAGACCCGCCGAAATCATCAACGGTCCGACCCGTGCACTCTTCCACATCGGCAACACGAAGTTCAGCGGCCGCACCAGATGCGGCGCAATCCGGAACAGCGTGCGGCGCTCCTTCAGTGAATGGCGTACCAGGCCGAACTCGTAGTTCTCCAGGTAGCGCAAGCCGCCATGGATCAATTTGCTGGAAGCAGAAGAGGTACCCGCGCCCCAATCAGTCTTTTCCACCAGAGCAACCGACAGGCCTCGGCTGGCGGCGTCGTACGCAGTCCACGCGCCATAGATGCCACCGCCGATGATCAGCACATCAAAGCTGCCGTCGCGCAGCGCCGCGATATCGCGTTCAAAAGGGAAAGCTTTCATGCGGGAAGTGTCCGGGTTCCGGGCGACAGTTTCCAGTCGCTTAGAAATTGTTTGCGGACTCCTGCCCGCGCGTCGCAGCAGCTATTTGTAAACCGTCTCGATCTCGAAGCGGCCTTTGGGCTGGTGATGCAGATCAACGTAGGCCTGCGCGATGCGTTGTGGATCGAACTTGGTGCCGTGCTGCACGAATCCATGCACCGTCACCGTCGCCACGTGAATGCCGTGGGTTCCGAGATCCTGCGCCAGCGTATACGTCAGCGAACGCAACGCTGCCTTGTCCATCGACAGCGACGCATAGTCCGCCGCCGGCTCATAGGCAAACCCGCCGCCGGTGAACAGGATGGTGCCGCGCTGCTGAGCCATCATCGCCGGCGCCACCGCACGCGCGGCAATCAACGCGCCAACGACGTTAGTGCGGAAGTTTGCGGTTACGCGTTCAATCGGCACCGACATTGGCCGACCGATCTCGAAGGCCGCGACGTTGTACACCAGCACTTCCGGATCACCGAACTCGGCACGTACAGCGTCCAGCCCCCCACGCAACGACGCTTCATCGCCGGCATCCGCAGCAAAAGCCAGCGCCCGACGTCCGCTTTTTTTTCGAATCGCTGCGCACAACGGGGCGAGTCGCTCCGGCGTGCGTGCCAGCAAGGCAACGTTGTACCCGTCGGCGGCGAACGCGCTGGCCACCGCATTACCGATGCCGGGGCCGGCACCGACGATCACACAACAACGCTGCGCGACCTCTGGAGAGGATGAACTCATGTCGCTCCTTTCAAAGTTCTGATTTGCGGACACTGAGGTTCGCCTACGGGCATGATAATGCGGCCGGGCCACGCTGGCAGATACCGCTAAAAACCGGCAGACTGGCGTGCGCTCATCCGAGGCGCATCCGTCTACGACCCACGCATGAACGACACTTCCAATCTGCTTGGACAGCTGCGTATTGACCGGGCGCCGCAGACTCAAACGCCGCGCCGCTGGCCATGGGTGTTGGCCGCGGCGGTCCTGCTGGCGGTGGCCGGGGTCAGCGCCCTGCTGTTGTTTGCCACCCCCTCCGCCATTCCAATCGGTGTCGCCACCGCACGGACGCTCGGCGCCGGCGGTGGACAGGCCTCGGTACTCGACGCATCCGGCTACGTCATCGCGCGCCGCCAGGCGACGGTCTCGTCCAAAGTGACCGGCAAGGTGACCGAGGTTCGGGTCGAAGAAGGCCAGGCAGTCACAGAGGGCGAAATCCTGGCGCGCATCGACGACAGCAATGCACGCGCACAGCTGGCACTGTCGCAATCCCAGCTCGACGCCGCCAGGGCGCAGCTGACCGAGGTTCGAGTCCAGCTCGCGGAGGCAGAACGTCAGCTGCAGCGCACGCGCGAACTGGCTGCGCGCAAACTGGTTTCCGATCAGGCGTTGGACGCCGCGCAGTCCAACGTCGACGGTCTCGCCGCACGCCTGCAATCGACCCAGGCCAACGCCACCGTGGCCGAACGCGGCCTCGCGGTGCAGCAGCGCCAGCTCGATGACACGGTGGTACGTGCGCCGTTTGCGGGCGTCATCACCATCAAGAACGCGCAGCCAGGCGAAATGATTTCGCCACTGTCTGCCGGCGGCGCTGGCACCCGCACCGGCATCGGCACGCTGGTCGACATGGATTCGCTGGAAGTCGAGGTCGACGTCAACGAAAATTTCATCAACCGCGTGCAGCCCAACCAGCCGGTCACCGCTCGGCTTAACGCCTATCCCGACTGGCAGATTCCGTCGCACGTGATCGCGGTGATTCCGACGGCCGATCGCAGCAAGGCCACGGTCAAGGTCCGCATCGGCTTCGATCTTCGTGATCCGCGCATCCTGCCGGAGATGGGCATCCGCGTATCGTTCATGAACGAAGCCGGCAAATCCGCTGACGAGGGCGCACCCAAGGGCGTGCTGGTCCCCGCCAACGCGGTGCTCGACGGCGTGGTATTCGTCGTCAACGGCGAGCAGGTTGAACGCCGCGCTGTCAGCCGCACCAGCACGCACGCCGACGGCGTCATCATCGCTGCGGGCCTGCGCAGCGGCGAGCGCGTCGCCACCGGCGACCTGAGCCGCCTCAGCGACGGCGCTCGGATCATCATCAGCCAGTAGCATCGGCGCGCGGACAATCGCCGCCGGTCCATCTCCAAGGGGGAGAGCATGAGCGAAGCAATCGTCAGTCTGCGTGCGGTCAGCAAGGCCTATGTGCGCGGCAAGCAAAGCGTGGACGTGCTGCAGAGCCTGGACCTGGACATCGACCGCGGCGACTTTGTCGCACTGATGGGCCCCAGCGGCTCCGGCAAGACCACCTTGCTGAACCTGATCGGCGGCCTCGACCAGCCCAGCGCCGGCAGCATCAGCGTGTCCGGTCAGCGCATCGATCAACTGGGACGTGGCGCCCTGGCCAAGTGGCGCGCAGCCAACGTCGGCTTCGTGTTCCAGTTCTACAACCTGCTGCCGATGCTGACCGCCGAACGCAACGTCGAGCTGCCGCTGCTACTGACGCGGCTGTCGAAAGCCGAGCGCAGCAAACGCGTGGCGATTGCCTTGCAGGTGGTGGGTTTAGCCGACCGCGCGCGCCACAAGCCAGGCGAGCTGTCCGGCGGCCAGCAACAGCGTGTCGCCATTGCGCGCGCGATCGTCGCTGACCCGACACTGCTGATCTGTGACGAACCCACTGGCGATCTCGATCGCAAGACCGCCGACGAGGTGCTGCGCTTGCTGCAGACCTTGAACCGCGACCATGGCAAGACCATCGTGATGGTCACGCACGATCCCAAGGCCGCCGAGTACGCCACACATCAGCGACATCTCGACAAGGGCGCGCTGGTCGACGAACCGGCTTCGGCCTGAGGGCCCGGCAATGAAACATTTCCCGCTGATCTGGGCGTCGCTGTGGCGCAAGCGCGCCCGCACGATTCTGACCCTGCTGTCGATCGTCATCGCTTTCCTGCTGTTCGGGCTGCTGCAGGGCGTCAACGCCGCGTTCAGCCGCGGCGTCGAAATGGCCAACGTCGATCGCCTTGTAGTGATCAATCGGATCGCACTGACCGAACAGCTGCCCTCGGCATTCATGACGCAGATCGAGTCCATCCCCGGCGTCAAGGGTGTCGCGTATGCCACCTGGTTTGGGGCCTATTACCAGGAAGCGAAGAATTTCATCTTCGCCGCGCCGGTCGACATTGATCGTTACCTGCAGGTCGTGCCGGAACTCACAGCCGCGCCGGATGTGGTCGAGGCCATGAAGCGCACTCGCACCGGCGCGCTGGTCGGCCTCGAAGCGATGCAGAAGTTCGGCTGGAAGGTCGGCGACAAGATTCCACTGCATTCGACGATCTGGCCGCACGGTACGATCAACGATCTGGACTGGACTTTCGACATCGTCGGCACCTACGACTTCCCCAGCGACCGCAGCCAGACCATGGGGCTGTTCTTCAATCACGACTTCTTCGACGAGGCGCGGCTGTACGGCAAGGGCACCGTTGGCTGGTATCTGGTGCGCGTGACGGATCCGACGCAGGCCACCGAAGTGGCCAAGAACATCGACGCATTGTTCGCCAATTCACCCAATGAAACCAAGACGCAGAGCGAGAAGGAATTCTCGCAGTCGTTCCTGAAGCAGTTCGGCGATATCAACTTCATCGTCACCGCCATCATCGGCGCCGTGTTCTTTACGCTGCTGTTTCTGACCGGCAACACCATGATGCAGTCCGTCCGCGAACGCATTCCCGAACTGGCGATTCTGAAGACGCTGGGCTACACCGACCGGGGTGTGCTGACGCTGGTTCTGGCCGAGTCACTGCTGCTGTGTGTACTTGCCGCGGTGATCGGATTGGGTCTGGCGTGGATGGCGTTCCCGGCACTGAAACAATTCATCGGCGTAGCAACCTTGCCCAGCTCGGTCGTCATCACCGGCCTCGCCGCAGCCGCGTTGCTGGCCGTGATCGTTGGTCTGCCACCAGGCCTGCGCGCGCAGCGCCTGCAGATCGTCGATGCGTTGGCCGGACGCTGAGGAAACAGCCATGTTCAAACAAATCTTCGCCGTCACCGCGATGAGCCTGCGCGGACTGCCGTCGCGCTTCGGAACCTCTTTGGTCATCGTCGTCGGCATCGCCGGCGTGGTCGCCGTGCTGGTTTCAGTGCTGGCGATGGGTCTGGGGTTTCAGAAGACCGTTGCCGGCACCGGACGGCCGGATCGCGCGATTGTCTTGCGCGGCGGGTCCAATGCGGAGCTGTCGAGCGCGCTGACGCGCGACAACGCGCAGACCATCCTCGACGCCGCTGGCGTCTTGCGCGACGCCGACGACAAGCCGATCG
>JBFFJL010000187.1:0-7455 GCA_041555955.1 Nevskiaceae bacterium | reverse complement strand
TGAACTGCTGGCGCCATTTCTGGGCGCGGGCACTGAAGCTGTCACGGGTGACGAGCTTGAGTTCTTCCAGCGAATTCAGCGCGGAACCCACCTGGCCTTCGGTCAGGTTCATCACCGGGCTGCGCGCGGTCTTCTGGTTCGACGCCAGCATGATGCCGTTGACGGTCATCGGGTAGTACTGCGGCGTGGTGATCGATTTTTCGACCAGGACGGCGACAACGCGTGCCTGGTCGGGGCTGAGGATCAATTCGGACATGAGCGATCACTTTGAATGCTTTCGGCGGACGCGGATCGTAACGATCCTGCGCCGCTGCGGCCAGCACATGCAGCGTCCGGGTGGTGCCTGAGCGCTTACCGCGTCGTCAGGCCGATGCGCAGGATGCGAGCGTCCGCTTCGTCCGTGAGCAGATACAGATAACCGTCCGGGCCCTGGCGCACGTCGCGGATGCGGCGTTTGAGGCCGTCGAGCAGGCGCTCTTCGTGCACCACCGTGTCGCCGTTCAGTTGCAGGCGCACCAGTTGGCCGAACTTGAGCGAACCGACGAACAGATTGCCGCGCCACGCCGCGAAACGTTCGCCGGTATAGAACGCCATGCCGCTGGGCGCGATCGACGGCACCCAGTAGTGCAGCGGTTGTTCCATGCCCTCCGCCGCGCTGCGGCCATCACCGACCTTCAATCCGGAGTACTCGCGGCCGTAGGTGATCACCGGCCAGCCGTAGTTGCGCCCGGCTCGTGCAATGTTGATCTCGTCACCGCCCTTGGGGCCGTGTTCGTGGATCCACAGCTCGCCGCTGACGGGATGCAGCGCCGCACCCTGCGGATTGCGATGGCCGTATGACCAGAGTTCCGGGCGCGCACCGTCACGTCCGATGAAGGGGTTGTCGTCCGGGATGGTGCCATCGGGACGGATGCGGATGACCTTGCCCAGATCGTTGTCCAGCGTCTGTGCCCGTGCGCGGCCCTTGTTGCGTTCGCCCAGGGTGGCGCACAGGGTGCCGTCGGCCGCGAACACCAGACGGCAACCGAAGTGATGCTGGCTGTCCATGCCCGGTTGCTGACGGAAAATCGCGGTGACGTCATCGAGGCCGGTATCGCTCAGGCGCGCATGGGCAAGGGTGGTGCCGTTGCTGTCGCCGCGGGGTTCGGCGTAGCAGAAGTAGATGCGTCGCGATTGCGCGAAGTCCGGCGCCAGCACCACATCGAGCAGGCCGCCTTGTCCACGCGCATAAACAGTAGGAACCCCACTCAGCGGCGCGGACACCGCGCCTGCCCGGGTGACAATGCGCAGGCGTCCCGGACGCTCCGTCACCAACATGCGACCGTCCGGCAGGAACGCCAGCGACCACGGGTGTTCGAGTCCGTGGGCCACTTCCATCACCTCGATGGCACCGGCTTCGCTGTCGAAACCTTGTGCCTGGGTCTGGGCCGGGGCCTGTGTCGGGCCGCACAGCAGTGCCAGCAGCAAGCTCAGCATCGGGAAACGCCGCATCACATCACTCCGTCCGTCCGGGCTGGCACAGCCTAACCCGGCTCAGCGCGTGGACGTCAGCGGGTCGAAACGATCGTGTGCGGCTTCCAGTTTCAGCTCGACGCCGCTCAGTTCGCGGCTGCGCGCGGTGCGCATCAGCCACGCCAGCGTGTCTGCGGCAACGGCGTGGCTCAGACCCTCGGCGTGGATGTTGGAAATGCAGTTCCGAGCGGCGTCCGTGCAGCCGATGCGCGGGGCCCAGGTCAGATACACACCGAGACTGTCGGCAACCGACAGGCCCGGCCGCTCGCCGATCAAGACCGCCACCATTCGCGCGCCGATGACCGCGCCAACCTCATCGCCGAGCGCGACGCGTGCCTGCTGTGCGAGCACGATCGGCGCAACCTTCCAGTCCGGCAGGCGCAGCAGGGTGTGTTCGATCACCGCGGCCGCATGCTGTTCGACCGCAGCGGACAGACCGTCAGCAACAACAAACACCGCATCCCAGTCACCATGCGCTGCGTTCAGCAAATGCAGATCGTCCGGCGCGACACGGCGGCCGAGATCGGGCCGGCGCAGAAAGACCGCGCGGTCGGCGGCGCGCGAGCGCAGCGTCAGACAGCGATGCGGCAGCAGCCTGCTCGCGAGCCGGTCGAAATCCACCGCGGCATGCACGGCGTCGCGCGCGCGGCTGTGCGCCGCCTGGAACGCGAGCAGCGACGCTGTCGGCAACGCATCGCCCGCGCGGCCGAGGCCGATGCGTGCGGGTGTCATGCTGCGCAGCCGCGCAAACGGATCGGACGGATCGTCTGCGGGCTCGGTTGGCACAACGGGGCGGTCGGCGGCGCTCATGTCAGATCGTCCATGCCCAGCGCCAGCATGCGCTGCAGGGCCGGCGACCGCGGCGGCAGGCTACCGTCAGCCGCCATCAGGTCCATGCGCTGCAGCCAGGCATCGAACTCCGGCGCCGGTCGGCGCCGCAGCAGATGCCGCAGCGCCAGCACGTCGTGATAGGACAAGCTTTGATAGCCGAGCATGACGTCGTCCGCGCCGGGCACGGCGATCAGGAAGTTCACACCGGCATTGCCGAGCAGCAGCGACAGCGTGTCCATATCGTCCTGGTCGGCCTCGGCGTGATTGGTGTAGCAGACGTCTACCCCCATCGGCACGCCCAGCAGCTTGCCGCAGCAATGATCCTCCAGACCGGCGCGGATGATCTGCTTGGCGTCGTACAGGTACTCGGGGCCGATGAAGCCAACCACGGTGTTGACGAGCAGCGGCTCGAATTCCCGCGCGACCGCGTAGGCGCGTACCTCCAGCGTCTGCTGGTCGACGCCGTGATGCGCGTCGGCCGACAGTGCGCTGCCCTGGCCGGTTTCGAAATACATCACGTTGTTGCCGACCGTGCCGCGGCGCAATCCACGCGCCGCTTCCATGCCCTCGCGCAGCAGTGAAAGGTTCACGCCGAAGCTGCGGTTGGCGGCCTCGGTGCCGGCGATCGACTGGAACACCAGATCCAGCGGCGCGCCGAGTTCGATTGCCTGCAGGCTCGTGGTCACATGCGCCAGCACGCAGGACTGTGTCGGGATGTCCAGTCGTTGGCGCAGCGCATCCAGCATCTGCAGCAGACGCACGCAGTCCTGCACGCTGTCACCGGCCGGATTGACGCCAATCACCGCATCGCCGATGCCGAACAGCAGGCCGTCCAGCGTCGACGCGGCAATGCCCTGCAGGTCGTCGGTCGGGTGATTCGGCTGCAAGCGGCTGCCCAGCCGGCCCGGCAATCCGAGCGTGTTGCGAAACGCGGTGACGACGCGGCATTTGGCGGCGACGCAGACCAGATCCTGGTTGCGCATCAGCTTGGACACCGCCGCGACCATCTCCGGCGTCAGCCCCGGCGCCAGCGCTGCAAGGGCCTCCGGTGTCGCCGCATACGACAGCAGCCAGTCGCGAAACTCGCCGATGCACATCCGCGCCACCGGCGCGAAGGCGTCGGCATCGTGACGGTCGACAATCAGGCGCGTGACTTCGTCGTCCGCATACGGAATCAGCGGCTCATCCATAAAGCGTTGCAGCGGCACGTCCGCCAGCGCATAACGCGCGGCGACACGCTGCTCATCCGACTCAGCCGCGATGCCGGCGAGTTCATCGCCCGAGCGTTTCGGCGAAGCGCAGGCCAGCAGCGACGACAGATCATCGAAACGATAGCTGCGGCTGCCAAGACGGCTGTGATAGCTCATACACGATATGCTCTGCGGCGGACCCGCGGAAATTCGTGAACCACTCTGCACGAATCCTGCCATACGCGTCCGGGCAGGCAAGGATTTCAGGCAGGTTCATTGCATGCTGAATCGTCTCATCGACCCGTGTCCGCATGACTCACTCTTTCGCAAACCTCATCACCGAACTCGGCAACAGTCTGCTGTTGCTGGCGCTGACCGGATGGGTCGCCGCATGGTTGCTGGCGACGCGCCAGCTGCGCGAAGCCGGGTTATGGCTTGCCGCTGTATTTGTCTGCACCTCACTGATCGCGGCAATGAAGATCTACTACTCGGCATGCCCGATGGATCACTGGGCACTGCACAGTCCCAGCGGACATGCCGGTTTCAGTGCGATGGTCTACGGCGGGATTGCCCACTTCACGCGACATCGGCAACGGCCGCTTCAGACCTGGCTGCTGCGCGGGCTGGTGTTGCTATTGGTGTTGGCCATTGCCTGGTCGCGTCTGGTTCTGCATGCGCACAGCGGGTTTGAAGTTCTGCTGGGTCTGGGCGTCGGGTCGGTGGCCTTGCTCGGTTTTGTTGTGCTTAGCCGCGCGCAGCCGCTGCGACCGCTCCCGCTGTGGCTGATCGTCCCGGTCGTGGTCGCGCTCGTCTGGTTGTGGCATGGACACCCCGTCCAGTTCGAGGATTGGCTGGCACAGCTCGGGCGCCGTCTGAATCTGCGCACGCTGTGGTGTGCTGCAACCCCGTGATGCGGCAGACTCGGGGCCGGCATCACCCCACCATGAACGATCGACATCCGCCAGGGAGCGGCCATGATTGACCTGTACTACTGGACCACGCCCAACGGGCACAAGATCACGATGTTCCTGGAAGAAACCGGGCTCGAATACCGCATCGTGCCGGTGCGCATCGGGCGCGGCGAACAGTTCACAGCCCAGTTTCTGGCGATCTCGCCGAACAACCGCATTCCGGCGATCGTCGATCAGGCGCCCGCCGACGGCGGCAGCCCGCTGTCGCTGTTCGAGTCCGGCGCCATCCTTCAGTACCTTGCCGAAAAGACCGGGCAATTCCTGCCGACCGAAATCCGCGCGCGTGCCGAGACCCTGCAATGGCTGTACTGGCAGATGGCCGGCCTCGGCCCGATGGCCGGGCAGAACCACCACTTCAGCAAGTACGCGCCCGAGAAGATTCCCTACGCGATCGAGCGCTACGTGAAGGAGACCAACCGTCTGTACGGCGTACTGAACAAACGCCTGGCCGATCGCGAATTCGTCGCCGGTGAGTACTCGATTGCCGACATGGCGTCGTATCCGTGGATCGTGCCGCATGCAGGACAGGGCCAGTCTCTGGACGATTTCCCGCACCTCAAGCGCTGGTTCAACACGATCGCCGAGCGCCCTGCCACGCGGCGCGCCTACGCCGCCGCCAGGACCATCAACACCGAGCCGACGGTGGATGAGGAAGCCAAGCGGGTGTTGTTCGGGCAGACCGCCAGCAACGTCGGGCCGCGTTGAACCGCTGGGCTGCGGGAAAAGTAACCACCGCCAGAAGAAATCCCCGTTCGGGTCGAGTAGGCCCACAGGGCCGTATCGAGACCTTACGCTCGCGCCGCTGCAGGTTCCCGCGAAGCCGAGCTTCGCGTCAGGTCACTAAATACGATCCAGCGGACTGACCACGCCACGCCCTCCGCGATTGAGCACGTGGGTATAGATCATCGTCGTGCTCACGTCGGAATGCCCAAGCAGCTCCTGCACCGTGCGGATGTCGTAGCCGCTTTCGAGCAGGTGCGTGGCAAAGGAATGGCGCAGTACATGAGGCGACGCCACCTTCTCAAGTCGCGCGCGCTTGGCCGCAGCGCGAATATCCCGCTGCACGATACGCTGGTCGACATGATGGCGACGCCGGGCGCCCGATACCGGATCCGTCGAAATCCGGCGCGATACGAATACAAACTGCCAGTGCCACTCACGCGGCGCATTCGGATACTTCACGGCAAGCGCATACGGCAACCAGACATCTGCGCAGCCATCACGTAGATCCTCGTCAAACAGCAGTCGCCTTCGGGCGATGTGTTCACGCATCGGTTCGGCCAGCGTCTCGGGCAACACCGTGACACGGTCTTTCGCACCCTTTCCACCACGCACGACGATCTCGCACCGCTCCAGATCCACATCCCCCACGCGCAGCCGGAGTCCCTCTGTCAGTCTCATGCCCGTTCCGTAGAGCAGGCGGGCAATGAGAGCGCTCGTCCCCTCCATACTGTCGAGTAGCCGCTGGACCTGCGATCTCGACAGGACGGAAGGTATCCGCTCGGGCTTCTTGGCACGCGTTACGTTTTCCAGCCATGGCAGTTCGACTTCGAGGACATCCCGATACAGAAACAGAATCGCGGCCAGTGCCAGATTCTGAGTAGACGCGGCGACATTGCGGTCGACCGCCAGGCTGGTCAGAAACGATTCAACTTCCGGCCGACCCATTTCACGCGGGTGCCTCTTGCCGTTGAAGACGACGAAGCGTTTAATCCAGTGAACGTAGGTCTTCTCGGTGCGCAGGCTGTAATGCTTGGCTCTCAGCCGCTGCCGAACGACCTCCAACAACCGCGGAGGGCGGGACAATGACGCAATTTCCAGACGTGATTCCATGTAGCCCTCCCTTTTTGTTTATCCAACAGGGGCTTACTGATGTGAATCTGAATTTGCCTCCAGATTATGCGTCATTTTTGTCGTTGAATTGGCGTTATGCTTAAAACACTATGACCAACCTAAGAAATCCACATGTTCGAATTAGAGACATTAGAAAGCTTGTTAGTCTAAAGTCTCAGTTTCTTGTTTGGGACCACGGATTTGATGATAAAAATGAATGGGTCTTTGCTTCAACTGAGAATGAGCGTTGCAGACAAAAACTCGTTTCATGGCTAACCAGTAAAAACGTTGATTTGGAAAATGAAGCAATTTTAATTAGATCTACATGGACTGAAACTAAGAAAATTGTTTGGTCGGATTTGTTAACAGAGCCAGATAAGTTCTTTAACGAAGTGATGTTCGAGATTTACGACATCGAACTGAATTGGTGTTTAGAGTACCAGATCCAACAGGTAGCTCGTTTTGGTAGATACTCTAATCGAAAAAAAGCATAACAAGTCGTTCAAGCCGACCGCGCTACGCGCGGCGGCTTAACTCCAGCGTTAGGCCTGCAACATGTATTTGCGCGACTTCCAGATCACCATGCGGAAACATGACTTCGCGCAATTCGGGCAAGCTCGGCACGTTTGGGAGCCTATCGAATTGCGCCTTTGCCGCCGCATTCCGAAGCGTTTCATGTTTGGAAATGTGAAGAAGGTCGTAATACAGGTCGGGCCTGAGCCAAAGGAGAAGCCTTATCAGGTGCTGCTAGACGTCGGAGTAATCCACTACCCGAAGTTCGAAATGAGCTCCTTCCTGAAAGCAGACTCAAAGCAACAGATACTCATCACCACTAAGCTCGTCCGTGAATCATTTGCGGATCTATCGCAGCGGTTCAAGACGCCGATCCCCTGGGTTCAGGATGAACTGGAGGCAATCGATGCAGAGCAGGCCTAACCAGCGATTCAACCCGACGTGCCCGCCTTGCGGCGGTCACGCGGGTTAACCTGGGCGTTAGGGATGCTCTGCACTGGGACCGATTCTGAGATCGGCAGATGTAGATGAGCGCGTTGGCGAGTGACACGACTGCGAAGGGCTGACGTTTATTACTGCGTCCCAGCGCTCAGATGCGCTTTGGC
>JBFFJL010000186.1:0-7523 GCA_041555955.1 Nevskiaceae bacterium | reverse complement strand
CCACACCCGGCGATACCTGGGACTACACCGCGACCCAGCACATCATCCTGGCCGACCTGAAGATCGACGGCAAAGTCCGCAAGGTGCTGATGCAGGCGCCGAAGAACGCATTCTTCTACGTGCTCGATCGCGAGACCGGCGAGCTGCTGTCGGCCGAGAAATACGCGCCGTCGACCTGGGCCACACATGTCGACATGAAGACCGGACGGCCGGTTGAGAGCGCAGACGGCGACTGGACCGAGGAAGCCAAGCTGATCATGCCCAGCCCGCTGGGCGCGCATAACTGGCAGCCGATGTCGTTCAATCCAAAGACCGGGCTGGTTTACATCCCGGCGCAGGAAAGCGCCGCGCTGTACGCGCCGGACGACAATGCCAAATACCTGTTCAAGGCGATGTTCAATGTCGGCACGCAGCCGTTCGAGTTGCCCACCGCGTCGGCTGAATTGAAGGCTGCGGCGGACTCGTTCAAGGGACGCCTGGTGGCCTGGGACCCGGTTGCGGCCAAGCCGGTGTGGACGCAGGAATACGTCACCATCTGGAACGGCGGCACCTTGAGCACCGCCGGCAATCTGGTGTTTCAGGGCAGTGCCGACGGCCGCGTGATTGCTTACGCTGCGGATACCGGCAAGAAGTTGTGGGAATCGCCGGCCAACACCGGCGTCGTCGCAGCCCCGATGACTTATATGGTCGACGGCGAGCAGTACGTGACCTTTATGGTCGGCTGGGGCGGAGCGTTCCCGCTGGTGCTCGGTGGCGTGGCGCAGAACGCCAAGGTGCAGTCGGACGCGCGCGTACTGACCTACAAGCTCGGCGGCAAGGACACGCTGCCACCGCCGAAGCCGAAACCGGTGCTGCCGCCGGCGCCGGGTCCGGTCACGGCCGATGCCGCGACCTTGGCCAAAGGCCGCTATCTGTACAACGGTCTCTGCGCTGTGTGTCACGGCGCCGAGGCGATCGGTGGCGGCGTGATTCCAGATCTGCGCTACCTGACGCCGGAGAAGCACAAGATCTTCAACGGCATTCTTGCCGGCGCCTTCGCACAACGTGGCATGGCCTCGTTCATGGACCTGCTCAAGCCCGAGGACGTCGATGCGGTCCACCAGTACCTGATGCAGCGCGCACATGATCTGCACCACGACCTCGAAGTCAGCGCCAAGGCGGGCAAGTAGACTTCGCGCTGACGGGCCGGCATCCGCCTCCATGGATGCCGGTCCGTTTCCCGCGTGTGGACCAGGCTGTAGGTATGACGATCTTCGAACGCATCATTGCAGGTGAACTGCCGGCCAGCTTCGTCTATCGCGATGCGCAGTGCGTCGCGTTCATGGACATCAATCCGATCACGCATGGGCACACGCTGGTGGTGCCGATCCAGGCGGTGGCGACGCTGGACGAGCTGGATCCGATCGTTGTGCAGCATCTCTGGAGCGTGGGGCAACGCATTGCTGCCGCGCAGCGCCAGGGGCTTGGCAGTCGGGCGCAGCACTTTCTGTTGAACGACGGCCGCGCCGCGAGCCAAACCGTGCCGCACGTGCATCTGCACGTGATTCCTCGCTACGGCAACGACACTGTGCATACCTTGACGCGGTTGGTCTGGCACATCACCACGATTGTGCTGCCGCGGCGTGAGACCGCAGCGCGACGCGGGCGCCTTGAGCGCCAGGCCGCTGCGATTCGCGAGGCGCTCGACCTGTGTTGAGCGCCGTTCACGCGGATGGAAGCTGCGTCCATCGGATGGATCTCCAAACGGTGAATTTGCCCTATTGACGCTGAACCGGTCTGGCCGCAGCGTGGCAGACGACCGGCCAGGATTCTGGGATCCGGCCGTGTGCGAACGGAGATCGCCGTGACAACCATCGAAAATTCGGCACAGCTGATGGATGCGCTGTGGCAGGAGTTGCAGAACAACACGCTGGATCTGCCCTCGCTGCCTGATATCGCGCTGCGCATCGGCAAACTGGCCGAGGATCCTGAAGTCGATGCCCATCGGCTGGCGCGGGAGCTTGCACACGATCCTGCCATCGCGGCGCAGGTAATCCGTTACGCCAACAACGCAGCGTTTCGTTGCAGTTCACCGATCCATCAGTTACCGATGGCGATCATGCGGATTGGCACCAACGCCACGCGACATCTGGTCAGTGCGTTGTCGGTGCGGCAGTTGTTTCGCTCGGAGTCGGCCGTGTTGCAAAAGCGGTTGCGCGATGCGTGGAGCCGCAGCATCGAGGTCGCCGCCTTGTGCCAGAGTCTGGCGCGGCGCTACGGAGCGCTGGAGCCGGAAGTCGCACTGCTCGCCGGGCTACTGCATCAGATCGGCATCCTGCCGATCGTGCGCCTGTTCGAGCCTTCAGAGTCACTGCGCAATGCCCCGGAACGCATTGATGCGGCGATCACGGCGCTACAGCCCCGCGCCGGTCAGTTGATTCTGAATGCGTGGGGGTTCCCTGCCTCGATTGCGCAGGTGCCGTTGAAATGCACGGACCTGCAACGCAGGCATCTGGGCGCCGCGCCCGATTACGTCGACATCGTCAGCATCGCGATTCTGCAACTCGACGCGCGCTACGATGCTGGCACGCTGGGCTGCGAGCGGGCATCGATCCCGGCATTCGCGCGTCTCGGCATGATTCCGGAAACCGATGCCTTCGCGCTTGACGGCGTTCAGCAGGAGTACGACGACTTTATCGGTGCGATGACGGCGTGATCATGACGCGCTTGCGGGCGCGCAGGCAATTGTGTCTCATGGTGGGCAATTTCCTGCCGGTGAAGCCATGAACGACACGTCCAACACACACAGCAAAGTGATCGGCTACCTGCTATGGATCTTCGGATTTATCGGGGCACATCGTTTCTACTATGGGCGTCAGATCACCGGCGTGATCTGGTTCTTCACGCTGGGGCTGTTCCTGATCGGATGGATCGTTGACCTGTTCCTGATTCCCGGCATGGATCGGGACGCCGATCGCCGCTATCAAGCGGGGGATACCGACTACTCCGTCGCGTGGCTGTTGCTCACGTTTCTCGGCATCTTCGGCGCCCATCGCTTCTACATGGGGAAGTGGATCACCGGCTTGCTGTATCTATGCACCGGGGGTCTGTTTCTGATCGGGCTGTTGTACGACTTGCTGACGCTCAACGGGCAGGTCGACAGCCTGAATCGCGGCGTCCCGAACTAAGGCGCAATCCCCGCAGCTCAGTCGAAAGAATCGTCACCCGCATCTGGTGCCGGCGGGGTGTTCGCGTCCGCAGCATCAGCCGCGGGCGGTTCGCGGCGCAGGCCATCGAGGCGGCGACGGGCCTCCGCTTCGACTTCGGCGTCGTACAGTTTCTGCGCCTTGGTGCGGCCGAAACGCACGCGGTTCTCGGCCGCCTGTTTATCGGCTTGTTCGCGTGCCTTGCGTTTGCGCGCCTTGTTGAAATTGATCAGTTCCGCCATCTGCAGACTCTCTACGGGTCGATGTCCACTGCACGCTTTGTCGACTGCAGCACCGTCCACGACAGGCCGATCGCGGCGGTATAGCCGTCGTCGCGACGAAACAGCGGGCTGTCCTGATTGGCTGCGCCGGAATAGGCGTAGTAGCGCACCGACGCGAACAAGCGCAAGCGCGGCGTCAGTGTGTAGGTGCCGCGCAGCCCCAGCGAACTTCCGAGGTAGCCGGCGTCCGCTGCGTACGCCGGGCGTTCAACTGTGGCGTAGCGCGGGACGACCTCGTAGAAATATCGTTGCAGTGCGCCACTGCCGAACTCGGTGGCCAGCGACAGCCAGATGCCGAGACGACCGTCGAGGTAGCGATCCGCGCGGTAGGCGAGTTCCGGTGCGAGGACCGCTCCGCGCCAGTTCACGCCACCGTCGCCAATTGAGATCACACCGCGCACCGGCAGATTGACCACCACAGCTGAATCATGCGCCGGGCCTGAAAAGGTCATGCGCAGATTCGGGCCCAGCTCCAGCAGATAGCCCAGATCAGGCATGCCGCGTCGGGCATCCGAGCCGCTGGAATCTGACGACAGGGCGCCGCCGCCGCTCAGATCCAGTTCGAGATTGGCTCCCAGACGCTGACGCAGTCGCGAGCCCTCTTCGTCCGCGCGCAGCACGCGACCGCGATAGACAAAGTACGGTGCCGGCAATGCCAGGCTGCGGTATTCGTCCGAGGCCGGATAGTCAGGCACGGTAAACGCAGCGCCAGCGATGCCGGCTTCCCAGCGAGGGAGCGCAGCTCCACTGCGAGTATCCTCGACCGGGGTCGCGGCGGTTTGCGCGTATAACAGCGGCGTGGCGCAGCACAAGCCGAGCAGCAGCGGGCTGTGGCGCAGCAGAAGCGAGAGGGGCATGGGGCGAAGAATAGGGGCGGGAACGGAAATTCGCGCTCAGCCTAGCCCGTTTGCGAACACGGAGAAAAGGTCACCGCCGCCGACCGGGTCCTGTCTGGCGGCGGTGATATAGGAAAATACCTACAAATATTCGGTCTAATGGACTACACCTGATGTCCCGAAGACTCCGGACCGCGAGCCGGGGCCGGCGATCCAGAATGAAACCGTCTCCATGCTGGTTCCGCATTGCCATGTCCGATACGACACAGATCCTCGTTCCTACCCGTCCACTCAGCCAGTGGCCGATTGGTATGCGCCTGTGCTTTCGCCGTGACGCCGACGTCAAGCCGCAGCATCAGCCTCTGCGCGGCAAGCCGGTCCTGGTACTGTCCGGTCTCAAGCTGATTGGCAGTGGCGACGGCCCTTTTTCCTGGCGTCAGCAGATTCTGGCGCTGAGCACCGGCACGATCGGCTGGGCGCGTCCGGATCAGCTGGGCTTGCCGCTCGACGGCGCCGATACCGAAGCGTTCTGAAGCGGGCGCTCCGGGGCGGCGCTCCCCCCCGTCGACAAACCATCCGATTTGCGCGCATGGTCGACCACTGTCGGCCATTTTTTGCCTGGGATCCCGCGCTTAGAACAAGCGCAGCACCGCGTCCGCCAGCGCGGCGTGGTGATAGACGCTGATCATCAGCATCACGCTGCCCATCGCGCCGGGAATGATCCAGTCCGGCCAAACCGCTTCGACCGGCATCGTGCTGACCGCGGCGGGGATGGCGATGGCGGCCGGCTGACGCCGAGTGGGAGTGCGGCGATACCGGTGATCCTGAACTGGCGCTGTGGCAGCGGCGGCTGGATTGCGGCGGCGGTTGGGACGCTGGCCTGCGGGAGCGGTGTGGCGCATAATACTGTTCACCTGACACGTACTGGTTATATGAACAGTAGTCGTTTCAATCACGGGTTGCAAGTGCCATGGCCGAACTGACGCCCAGACAAGCTGAGATCCTCGCTTTCATCCGCGATAGCGTGCGCGACGAAGGGTATCCGCCGTCGCAGCGCGACATCGCGCAGCACTTCGGGTTTGCCCAGAATGCCGCGCGCGATCATCTGCTGGCGCTGGTGCGCAAGGGCGAGATCGAAATGGCATCCAACGATGCCCGAGGCATCCGCCTGCTCAAGGCGACCGAAGCGCCGCCGGAAGGGTTGCCGCTGCTGGGGCGCATCGCTGCCGGCGCGCCGATCACGGCCCCCGATCACGCCGAACATTGGCTGAAGATTGATCCCGAGCTGTTTCATCCGCGCGCCGATTTTCTGCATCGGGTCGATGGTGATTCGATGATCGATGCGGATATCCGCCCCGGAGATCTGGTTGCGATTCATCAGCAGCCGGACGCCGTTAATGGCCAGATCATCGCGGCGTGCCTGTCCGATGGTGCCAGTGGTTTCGAGCGCATCACCTTGAAGCGATATCGCCGAGCGGGTTCGACGGTCACGCTGGAGGCGGCCAACTCACGCTATGCGCCGATCGAACTCGATCTGGCGAGAGCCGCCGACGATCAGGACACGCCGGCGTTTCGTATCGCCGGGATCATGGCGGGGCTGCTGCGCAGCGGGGGCTCGCGGTGAACGCGTCAGTGGTCGAGCCCCTCCTGCCGTCGCAGACCATCAGCATCGGCATCGCGCGCGCACCGGCAGTGACCTATGCATATCTGGCACAACCGCAGAATTTTGCGCGGTGGGCGTCCGGTCTCGCCGAGACTCTGGAGTGCGTCAATGGGCAATGGCGTGCGCAGACGCCAGCCGGTCCGGCACTGCTTCACTTTTCCGCGCCCAACGAGTGGGGCGTTGCAGACCACACGATCGAGTTCTCTGGCGATGTGCGCGTGTACGTCCCGTTGCGCGTGGTCGCCAACGCGGGCGGCAGTGAGGTGTGCCTGACCCTGTTTAAACAACCGTCGATGAGTGATGCGGATTTCGCGCGCGACATTGGCTGGGTGCAGCGCGATCTGCAGGCCCTCAAGGCTTTGCTGGAAGCGCAGTAAGTTGACCGAGTTCCCTTTTTCCAGGCCGGCTGCCCGCGATGAACCTGTTCGATCCCCTCAAGCTGCGCGGTGTCACCCTGCGCAACCGCATCGGTGTGGCATCGATGTGCCAATACTCCGCCGTGGAGGGCGTGCCGAATCACTGGCACCTCGTACACCTCGGCAGTCGCGCCGTCGGTGGGACAGGACTGGTGATTTCCGAAGCGACTTCGGTGACCGCAGATGGCCGCATTTCGCCGGGCGACACGGGCCTGTACAGCGACGCCCAGATTGAAGCCTGGGCGCCGATCACGCACTTCATTGCCGAAGCCGGTGCGGTGCCTGGGGTGCAGCTCGCGCATGCCGGACGCAAGGCCAGTACCGACGTGCCGTGGCGCGGCGGCGCACCGGTTGGTGCCACGCAGGGCGGTTGGTCCCCGGTTGTCGCGCCCAGCGCGGTTGCATTTCGCGAGGGTCACGCGGTGCCAACGGCCCTCACACTGGGCGGCATTGCTGCGGTCGTCGCGGCGTTCCGCGGCGCGGCGGAACGTGCCCTGGCTGCGGGATTCCAGTTGGCAGAAGTTCACGCCGCGCACGGATATCTGCTGCACCAGTTCCTGTCGCCGCTGTCGAATCAGCGTGCCGATGCTTACGGGGGTGACTTTGAAAACCGCACGCGCATCGTGCGTGAGGTCGTTGCCGCAGTGCGGGAGGTCTGGCCGGAACGTCTGCCGCTGCTGGTGCGAATTTCGGCGACCGACTGGGCCGATTCGGGCGGCTGGACGGTCGAAGACAGCGTGGCGTTGGCGCGACAACTGCGCCCCTTGGGTGTCGATCTGATCGACGTGTCGTCGGGGGGCTCACTACCCAATGCCACCATTCCGGTCGCTCCAGGTTTCCAGGTGCCGTTCGCGGCGCGGATTCGTCGCGAGGCGGATATTGCGACGGCAGCGGTTGGATTGATCACCGGGGCCGATCAGGCGCAGGCGATCATCGAGTCGGGCGAGGCAGATCTGGTGCTGCTGGCGCGCGAGCTTCTGCGTGATCCGTACTGGCCGTATCACGCCTCGGTGGCTCTGGGACGCCCTCTGCCTGCCCCGGATCAATACGCGCGCGCATGGTAGCCGCGCGCGGCTGAGCTCAGGGCAGGCCGCGCGCCTGCTTGACGGTATCGTAGGCGCCGGTGATTTCGCGCGTCTTCT
>JBFFJL010000185.1:0-7572 GCA_041555955.1 Nevskiaceae bacterium | reverse complement strand
TGAGGCCATTTTCTCGGTGCTGGCACTGCGTGATCAGGTGATTCCGCCGACGATCAATCTCGAAACCCCTGACGAAGGTTGCGATCTCGACTACGTGCCGGGCACCGCACGTGACGCCAAGCTGGATGTCGTGCTGTCAAACTCGTTCGGGTTCGGCGGCACTAACGGCACGCTGGCGTTCAAGCGCTTCAGCTAGGTTTCGCAGGCGCACCATGTGGCGTGCGCAGCTGCCGGCCGGGCCGGACTTACTGGTATTGCATGAGCGCTTCCCGCAGCGCTATCCACTGCTGCTGGAGAGCGTTGCCGGTCACCCGCAGTCCGGGCGTTGGGACATCCTGTTTGCGGACCCGGGCGAAGTGCTCAGCGGCCGTAACGGTCGTGTCACTGGCGCTGGCGTCCGCTGTGAAACGGACAATTTCTTTGAGGTCTTTGATCGCCTGGTCGCGCTCCAGCCCAGTGTCGAACGTGTTGGGGATCTGCCGTTCTGTGGTGGCTGGTTTTTCCTGTTGGGCTATGAGGCTGCACGCTGGGTCGAACCCCAGCTGAAGCTGCCGCAGAATCCCGGCCGCTTGCCGGACGCGCTGGCTGTGCGCAGTTACGCAGCGATCCTGCATGACCGCAGCAGTGGCCTCCTTCATCTGTTATCGGAGCGCTCCGAGCAAGTGATGGCGCAGATGCGTGAGGATTTGCGCGGCTCGGAAGATTTTGCGTCACCGCCGAGGCTATCGGCCTCCGAAGTACACGAACAGGATGCCGAAACGTTTGAAGAGGGTGTGCGCCACATCCTGGAGTGGTTGGTCGCGGGGGATACCTTTCAGATCAATCTCTCGCGCCGCTGGGACGCCACACTGGCTAGTGCGATTCAGCCGGGGCATTTGTATCGGCAGCTGCGACTAAGTAACCCGGCGCCGTTTGCCGGCTTGCTGCAGTGGGATGGCGCTGCGGTGATCAGTTCTTCGCCGGAGCGACTGCTGCAGTTGTCCGACGGTTGGGCGCAGACGCGGCCAATTGCGGGCACCCGGCGTCGCGGTGCCAATGCAGCGGAAGACGCACAACTACGCGAGACCTTGATTGCCAACTTAAAGGAGCGCGCCGAGCATGTGATGCTGATTGACCTGGAGCGCAACGATCTGGGACGCGTATGCGAGCCAGGAAGTGTTGAGGTCAGCGAGCTGATGGCGCTGGAGAGCTACGCGCACGTGCACCACATCGTGTCCAATGTGCGCGGGCGTTTGCGCTGCGGCGTCGGTCCGGCAGCGGCGCTGCGTGCGGTCTTTCCGGGAGGAACCATCACCGGCTGTCCGAAAGTGCGCGCAATGCAGATCATTGCCGAGCTGGAAGGCGAGGGGCGGGGTGCCTATACCGGAAGCCTGGGCTACTTGTCTCGTGACGGTCAGCTCGACAGCAACATTCTGATCCGCAGCCTGATCTGGGAACCCGGGCAGGTCTATTTCCGAGCTGGTGCGGGCATTGTCGCCGACTCCCAGGCTCCAGCAGAGCTGGAGGAGACTCGAGCGAAGGCCCGCGGAATGCTGCTGGCGCTGGAGCCACTAGCGTGAGCTCTGCTGCATTGTTCAACGGCTGCCCGGCGGATGATTCACTCGTGCAATCACGGGGTCTGCATTACGGCGATGGCGTGTTTCGCACGATGTTGGTCGTTAGCGGTCAGCTTGTAGACTGGCCACAGCACTGGATCAAGCTTCGTGCCGACTGCGCTGCATTGGGCTTGCTGCCTCCCACCGAAGCGGACCTGGTTTCCGATCTTTGTCGGCTGGCAGCAGGGCACGACTGGGCCAGCGCCAAGATCCTGGTGATCCGACGTTGGCAAGGCCGTGGATATGCGCCGACCACGGATGCCTCGGATCGCCTGGTCGTGGTCACCCCAGAGCCCACTGCCTCTGCGTACACGTCGATGTCGGGCATCGAAGTCATCGTCAGCGATGTCCGCCTCGGCGATCAGCCCGCGCTAGCGGGGGTCAAGCATCTGAATCGTCTGGAGCAGGTTCTGGCTTCGCGACACTGGCCCGAGGGGATTGCCGAGTCGCTGATGCTCGACGCACGTGGGCTGCTGATTTCCGGCACCCGCAGCAATGTTTTCTGTATTGCGGGTGGCCGGCTGCGTACCCCGAGCCTGGAGCGCTGCGGTGTCGCCGGCGTCATGCGCCAGCGCGTCATCGAGGCTTGCATAAACCAAGCTTGGACGATCGATCGGGCCGATCTGCCCTGGTCAGAGTTCATGGACAGCGACGAAGTATTCGTCTGCAATTCATTGACAGGGATTATTCCGCTGCGACGGTGTGGCGTACGCGAATGGACCAGTCCGGGACCGTTCACACGCCAGCTCTGGTCGCTACTGCCCCATCCACGCCATCCGTTGAACTCGTGAAACGTCTGCTACTCCCTCTCGCGCTCCTTCTGGCTGCAGTCGGCTTGATTGTGGGCGATGTGCGTCAGGTACTGGATGCGCCAATGAACCTGAGCGCCAACACCACTCTGACGATCGCGCCCGGGCAGCCTTTGTCCGCAGTACTGCAGACGCTGCAGGAGCAGAAGCTGTTGATTTCACCACAGCGCAACACGCTGTACCTGAAAATGTATGCGCGAATGACCGGCCTGGGGACCCGGATCAAGGCCGGCGAGTATCCGCTGATCCCAGGCATGACGGCACTGCAGGCGCTGCGGCTGTTCGAGTCCGGCAAGACCGTGTCATATCAGTTGCGCTTGCTGGAGGGCTGGACCTTCGGTCAGGCCCTGGCTGCAATCCGCGAGCATCCCCAGATCCGGCAAACGCTGGGCGATGCAACGGAATCCACCATCCTGAAGCAGCTGGGTGTGGATGTGGGGTCGCTGGAGGGGAGGTTGTTCCCGGACACCTATCATTTTCCCGGCGGGACCAGCGACCTGGCCGTGATCCGGCGTGCCTACGACACCATGGCGAGCGCATTGCAGCAGACCTGGGATCAGCGTGCATCCGAATTACCCTATGCCTCGGCAGACGAAGCGCTGATCATGGCGTCCATTGTCGAGAAGGAAACCGGTGATGCCGCGGAGCGCGCCCAGATTGCCGGGGTGTTCGTGCGTCGTCTGCAGTTGGGTATGCGACTGCAAACCGATCCGACGGTGATCTATGGGCTCGGTGCTGCATTTGACGGCAATCTGCGAAAACGCGATCTGCTGGCGGATACGCCGTACAACACCTATACCCGGACCGGCCTGCCGCCGACGCCGATCTGCCTGCCGGGGCGTGCCGCGTTGGTTGCTGCAGTGCATCCGGCGGATGGCAAGGCGCTGTTCTTCGTTTCGCGCGGTGACGGCACGCACGCGTTTTCCGACACCCTGGAACAGCACGAAGCAGCGGTGCGTCGTTACCAGCTGAAAAAACGCTAAGCTCTGAGCCATGCGCGGGCGGCTGATCACACTGGAAGGCGGGGAAGGGGCGGGCAAGTCGACGCAGGTGCGGTTTGTCTGCGATTGGCTCGTGCAGTGCGGGCGAAGAGTCTGCGTCACGCGGGAGCCGGGGGGCACCCCGCAGGCTGAAGCCATTCGGCAGCTGGTCCTGACGGATTGGGACGAGGGCGTCACCCCGCAGACCGAAGTTCTGCTGATGTACGCGGCGCGGTCCGCGCATCTGCAGCACCTGATCGAGCCGCGCCTGGCTGCCGGCGAGGATGTGGTTTGTGATCGTTTCGCTGACTCCAGCTACGCCTATCAGGGCGCCAAGGGTGTCTCCGATCAGCATCTGATGGCGCTGGAATCCCTGGTGCTGGCAGGGCGAACGCCGGACCTTACGTTGCTGCTCGATCTGCCGCCGGAACTCGGTCTGGCTCGGGCACAAGCCCGAGGGCAGATCAATCGCTTTGAGTCAGAGACTTTGGACTATATGGCGCGAGTTCGTCAGCGTTTTCTGCAACGAGCACATGGCGAGCCAGAGCGGATCGCAGTAATCGACGCGAGTCAGACACTGACGCAGGTACAGGTGCAGATTGCCGCGGCACTGGAGTCGCGACTATGAGTTTGGACGTGCGCTTGGAGGATTTACGCAAACCGCTGCCGTGGCAGGCGCCGCTGTGGCTTGATCTCACCGCGCTGGTGCTGCAACAGCAGCTTCCACACGCACTGCTGTTGCAGGGGCCGGTCGGGATCGGCAAACGCTGGTTTGCACGAGCACTGGCAGCCTACTTGGTCTGCGAAGATCGAAGCGGCTATGCCTGTGGCAGCTGCCGCAGCTGCCTTCAAATGGCTGTTGGCGCCCATCCAAATGCGCTACTGCTGGGAACCGACGGCTTGCTGGGGCTGGCGCTGACGACGAACGGTCAACACGCTCAGGGGCTGATTCATTGGCAACCGGAAGCGGAACGCAAGCGTCGTGACATTTCCATCGATGCGGCGCGCATGCTGATAGAGCGGCTGGGCATATCCGCTCACTACGGCCATCAGCGCGTGGCCCTCGTGGATCGCGCCGACGCCCTGAACACGGCGAGCGTCAACGCCTTGCTGAAAACCATCGAGGAGCCGCCAGCAGGCACTCAGGTGATCCTGATCTCGGAGCGGCCGCAAGCACTTCCGGCAACTTTGCGCAGTCGTTGCCAGAAAATACGGTTCACGGCGCCGGACAGCGCGGTCGCTCAGCAGTGGCTTTCGCAGCAACTCGGGCACGATGACTTCGATGCGCTGGAACAAGGCTATGGCGCGCCGCTGACCGCATTGCAGCTTGCCAGTGGCGATGGCGTATCGCTGCGGCATGCCTGGCGCGAGATGTGGCTTGCCGTTGCGCGGCGGCGGCAGGATCCGGTCTCGGCGGCTGCCAGTGTTGATCGTGAGGCGCTGGCAGAGCATCTGCAGTGGGCATGGTCGTGGATTGCCCAGCAGTTTCGAGTTGCGGTGCTGCAGCGCTCGGACACACTGCAGCGCGACGCCTACGAAAAAATGCTTGGGGAAATCACCGATGCACTGCGACTCAGTGGCGGCAACGCGCAGCCGCAATTGCTATTGGAGTCGTTGCTGGTGAGCTGGCTTCGTGTCGGTCCACGCATCCTCGGCAGTTGAGCGCTTGCTTGTCGCCCATCGGCGCGGCAGATTAAATCGGGTAGAGTGATCTCAATTCAGTCAAGCGCATCGTCCCAGGGGAAATCGAAGCATGAGTAGCCCGCCCAGGACCGGTTCTCAGCCCGGCATCCTGACGCTCAATATCAAGGACAAGTCGGCGCTGTACGTCGCCTATATGCCGTTTATCAAGAACGGTGGCTTGTTCATCCCGACCAACAAGGATTACCGCCTTGGGGACGAGGTCTTCATTCTGTTGACCTTGATGGAGAACCCGGAGCGAATCCCGGTCGCGGGCAAAGTCGTCTGGGTCACGCCCAAGGGCGCGCAGAACAAACGCGCCCAGGGAATTGGCGTGCAGTTCAGTGCGCAGGATGGCGGCAGTACGCAGAAGAAAATCGAAGCGCTGCTGGCCGGTGCATTGGGCGCTGATCGCCCGACGCATACGATGTAGGCAGCGTTGGTCGGCCTAGTTGCCGATCACCGGCATGCCGTTATCGAGCAGGTAGGCGTCGTAGCCCTTCTGGGTCAATACAAAGGTCGCAACTGAACTTCGCCGCCCGGTGTCGCAACAGGCGATCCAGGTGGTTGCCGTGTCGAGTTGCGACAGCTTCATGCGCAGCATGTACAAGGGCAGGTTGAACGCATCCGGCATATGCCCCGTCTGGAACTCACTGGGAAGACGCACATCCAGCCAGCGCGCCTGGCCGTCTGCGACCTTCTGCTGAGCTTGAGCCAGACTCAGGCGGCGCGACAGCGGCTCGTTCAGCAGTTTCTGGAAATCCGCCTTGCTCAGGCGCATCAGCTCACAGCGGGTGAGTGCGGTCACCGAGGCATTGCGGCGGTCGTTGGAAATCAGCGCTTCTTCGCCAAAACAGGCTCCGGATTCGAGTTCCGCCAGCCGGACCGCCTTGAGGCCTGATTGCTCGCGGGTGACGATACAGCGGCCGGAAATCAGTACATAGAAGAAATCACCTTCGTCGCCCTGGCGGACAATCACGGTTCCCGGGTCGACCGCAACTTTCTGCATTCGCATGAACATTGCCTGCAGATTCGACGGCGGAACCAGTTGAAACGTCCGCATTTGCAGCAGACGCGTCATCCAGTCGTCGTTGGGCTGTGACGAGGCTTCGGACAGCTCGCCAACCTCAAATGAACCGGTCTGGTCCCAGGTCAGCATGACGTCAAGTAGTCCAGCATCTACAGCGATGTATTTCACTGAAGTTGCACACCGAGCGCCGACTGTGCGCGGCGACTGATGCGCCAGACGGTGAAATGACGCAGGTTCTCCAGCCCGAACACGTGAGAGCGCTTTGCCTTGGCCATCGACCAAATGAATTTCGCCATCCAGAACGTAAAGGACGTCCTTCGCTGTATCGCCAATCTTGAAAAGATAGTCTCCCGTAGCGGCATTCAGCAGTCGGGCGTGGCGCGCTAGATCGAGCTGACTTTCGCGCCGCAGTGCATTCAGCGGAACGTAGTTGGCAAAGATCGAAGGATCGACTGCAGTTTCGGTCATGCCGTTGGCGCGCAATGTAGAAGTCGAAGGAGGAGCCCGTGAATGCTATCACGTCGACTTGCAGGCACGACTCATTCTCTCCGTACCCATCCTCGTATTAACATAATATACATTATGAATAATTAGATGGTGGACTTAAAACGGGAAAGCACTTGTTCTGCGCGACGGCCGTTCGTATTGATGCGTTGCCTGCTGCACCTCGATCGACGGCCTGCCACATCAGGAAATCCAACCGTACAGCGGTTACTTGCAGAGCGCGCAGCCCCTGAGGCTCCCATCCCACACTCTGATGTTGGCAAGGTTCTGAATGAATTAAATCAATGAACAGACGCCATTGGCCGAACAGGACTTCGCAAGCGCAAAGCTAGCAAGTCGCGGTAAACGCGCGGCGCATTTCATTCCATTCCTGCGTCATCTGGTCAGTCCAAAGCTGGCCGAGCAATTTCTGTATGGTTGCCTGCATCACAGAGAAAAACTCGTCGAATTTCTCTGTCGTCACGCCATAGCCCATGTGCAGCGTGCGGCTGGACGCTATAAAGCTGGGCGCCATGGAATTGCTGTTGCAATGATCGAATATGCAGTCATACACCTGATGCATCATCTCCTCACGCACGCTTGAATCATGGTCCAGCGCGAACAGCTTTTCCAGTTCCGGGCGGGCCTCAAATAGACTTTGGTATACCTGCTGGACAGGGTCTCCGTGCATCTCGCTCACAAGTTCCAGTGACCGAATGATGTGTGTGCCGTGCGATTCCATGCTTCCTGCCTGTTTCGATGAGACTCTGGTAAAGACTGTCAGCGTGTTGGCCGCCGAACCCGAAGCGCTGCGCGCTGGCGGGCGGTGATCGCGATTTTGCAGTCTCGATTCGGTCCAGTCTGCATTGAATCACGATTGCGCACCATTCAGTATGATCACAGAAGTACGAAGCAAACTTCATCCTGAGCAGCGCGTTTTCATTGACCAAGTGCGTGCACCGGTGTATAACGCCGGCCTTTGCGCTGGTTGCCCC
>JBFFJL010000184.1:0-7590 GCA_041555955.1 Nevskiaceae bacterium | reverse complement strand
GTGAACAAGAACGGCGGGCTGGGGGGTTACGGCGGCGGTCTGTGGCGCAAACAGCACCTGCTGGCGCTGGAATCCGCGCAGCGACGCCTGATCTGAGGCCGGCGCGCCTCAGCGCAGCCGCAGACCGCCATCGACCGGCAGAATCGCGCCAGTGACGTAGGCCGCATCGGCCGACAGGAGAAAGCGCACCGCACGCGCGATCTCATCGGCACCGCCCAGGCGGGCCATTGGAATGCGCGCCAGCTCGGCCTGCTGCTGGTCTTCGCTGAGCGAACCGTCGCTGGCCCAGATCATGTGCCCCGGTGCGACCGCATTGACACGAATTCGCGGCGCCAGCTCCAGCGCCAGGGTTTCGGTCAGGGACCACAGCCCGGATTTGGCGGCGAAATACGGCGCGTAGCCGGACTGCGGATGCGGCACCTGCGTATCGACAATGTTGACGATCGCCCCACCATCGCGAAGCAGTGGCGCGCAGGCCTGGGTCAGCAGCAGTGGCGCGCGCAGGTTGCTGGAGACCAGATCGTCAATCTGCCCGGCTCTGATCTGGCCCAGCGGCGTCGGGTAGTAGCTCGACGCGTTGTTGACCAGTGCGTCCAGGCGCGACCACCGCGCCGCCGCGCGCTGCGCCAGCGACTCGATCGCCTCGACATCGCCCAGGTCGGCCTGCAGCGCCGCCGCAGAATCGACGCGCTGCGCGCACAGCTCTGCGGCCAGCGCGGTTGCGGCATCCATCGACCGGTGCGCGTGCACCACCACGTTCCAGCCGGCGGCATGCAGGCAGCGCGCGGTCGCCGCGCCGATACGCCGTGCGGCGCCGGTGATCAACACAACGGGAGGCAGAGTCACAGAACGTCCTTTATCCTTGCGCGTCATTTTTTGATCTGGATTCCCGCGTGGACAGCCTGCTGCAAGCGATCGTACTCGGCATCATCGAAGGTCTGACCGAATTCCTGCCGATCTCCAGCACCGGGCACCTGCTGATCGCGCAGGCGTGGCTGGAGCGGCGCTCCGATCTGTTCAACATCGTGATCCAGGTCGGCGCCATTCTGGCGGTCACGCTGGTCTACCGCCAGCGCATTACGCGCCTTTTGTTCGACTGGACACACGATGCCGCGACCCGCGACGAGCTGATCAAGACCACCTTCGCGTTTCTCATCACCGGCGTACTCGGTCTGGCAGCCAAGAAAGCCGGTGTCGAGCTGCCGGAGACCGTGGTCCCGGTCGCGCTGGCACTGATCATCGGCGGCGTGGTGATCTTTGCGGTCGAGCATTGGGCCAAGGGCGAGCCGATCAACGACCACCTGAGCTGGCGCGTTGCCGTCGCGGTCGGCGTCGCTCAGGTCATCGCCGGCGTGTTCCCCGGAACTTCGCGCTCCGGCGCCGCGATCTTCGCCGCACTGCTGTTCGGCATGACGCACCGGGCGCGCGCCGCCGAGTTCGCCTTCATCGTCGGCATTCCAACGATGTGTGCGGCCAGTGCTTACGAGCTGTACAAGACCGCAGGCAACGCCAGCGCCTGGGCCGGCGAGTCCTGGACCGAGCTGGGCGTGGCGTTCGCAGTTTCGGCGATCGTCGGTTTTGCCTCGGTCAAATGGCTGCTGCGCTTCATCTCGACGCACAACTTCAACGCCTTCGCCTGGTACCGGCTCGCGCTCGGTGCCGTGCTGTTGTGGTTGTTCGTGTAAGGCCCAACCCGAGTCGAACCCGCCAGCCCCGCCAGTTGCAGCGGCAATTCGCCCGGGCAACGCGCCAGGCACGCTGAGGACACCCATCGACAGGAAGCACCTGCTCCTGGCGCGGGATGCACAGACGACCGCCCGGCAAACTCAGTTGTGAAGTCCGTCGGCATGGCTCCGCGGTAAGTCGCGCTTCAGTGCGGCGACCCGCGCTTCGCGCAGCCGCCGGCCGATTTCCGGCCCCTGCACACCGTCCCGCATCACGTCCACGGCCTGGATCGCGATCGCGATTTCGCGCGCGGCGCGCAGATGGTCGGTTTGCGGATACGCGCTGTTTTCATGCCCGAGGCGCCCGCGCGCGTCGGCTTCGCAGGCCTGCAGCGCCTGCTCGAAGCGCTGCGGACGGCGCAGCCCGCCGAGCCGCTCGATCAGGTCATGCACCGTCGCCGGCCGCAGTTCGAACGCGCGGTGCACGTTCAGGTGCTCACGGGTGACGTCGATCGCCAGATCCCTGCAGTCATTCGGCACCCGCAAGCGTTCGCATACCGCGCGCACCGGCGCTACACCGCGCTGCTCATGCTGGCGGTGTTGCGGCCACTCATCCGGCGGCGTCCGCGCCTTGCCCAGGTCATGCACCAGCGCAGCGAAGCGCACCGGCAGCGCGGCAGCGGCGCGCGCCGCGGCGTCGACGCACATCAGCGTATGCACGCCGGTATCGACTTCCGGATGATAGTCAGCACGTTGCGGCACCCCGAACAGCGCGTCGACTTCCGGCAGGATGCGCGCCAACGCGCCGCAGTCGCGCAGGGTCTGGAAGAACACACTGGGCCGTTCGTGCATCAGCGCCCGGCTCATTTCCTTCCACACGCGCTCCGGCACCAGGTGATCGACTTCGCCGTCATCGACCATCTGCCGCATCAAGTCCAAGGTCTCATCGGCAACGCGAAAACCCAGCGGCGCGAAGCGCGCATGGAATCGCGCCACCCGCAGCACACGCAGCGGATCTTCAGCAAACGCTGGCGAAACATGACGCAACAGCCGCGCCTGCAAATCGGCCTGACCGCCATAGGGATCGATCAACTGGCCGTCGTCGTCCTGCGCGATCGCATTGACCGTGAGGTCACGCCGCCGCAGGTCATCTTCCAGGGTGACTTCGGGGCCGGTATGGAAGGTGAAGCCGCGATAGCCATGGCCGGACTTGCGCTCAGTCCGCGCCAACGCGTGCTCCTCACCGCTCTGCACGTCCAGGAACACCGGAAAGTCCTTGCCCACCGGACGATAGCCGGCGGCGAGCATCTGCTCCGGCGTGGCGCCGACCACAACCCAGTCGCGATCGCCGCCTGCCAGACCGAGCAGGTGATCGCGGACCGCGCCGCCGACCAGATAGCGCTTCATCGCCGACGGGTCACCTGTTGCTCGACGGCTGACGCACAGGCTGCAGGAATTCGGCTGGATTCTGCCCCTGCTCCTGCGTGTTCCAGGTGTGTGCGGCGATATGCCACAACACTTTCTTCACGTAGCCGCGGGTCTGGTCGTAGGGCACGTTCTCGATCCAGAAGTCGGCATCCAACGGCTTTTGTGGCAACCAGCGCGCGACCGCATTCGGTCCGGCGTTGTACGCCGCAACCGCAGGCGCAAACTGGCCGTCGAACCGCTCGCGCATCTGATTCAGATAGCTCGCGCCCAAAGGAATATTGATCTCCGGCACCAGCAGATCGGCAATCTGCGGTTTGGCTTGCCCGCGTTTGCGCGCGACGTCGCGTGCGGTCGGCAACAGCAGCTGCAGCAGGCCATACGCGTTGGAGGGCGATACGGCGCGCGGATTGAACAGGCTTTCCTGCCGCATCAACGCATAGACCCATGTCGCCGGCAGGCCGACCTCGCCCGCGGTGTGGCGGATCTGCTTCGCGTATGGATCGGGATAGCTGATCTCGAACACATCCAGCGAATCGAGGGCGTTGAGCATCGTCACCGCCTGCAGGTGCCAGCCCCAGTGCGACGCCAGGCGCGCGGCCTGCAACTGTTGCTCCGGATTCAGATCGGCCGTCGCAGTACGCCATTCGGCGCCAGCCCAGCGCATCTGCTCGGCCAGATACAACTCGTGCGCCCGCGCGATGCCCGGCCGCTCCAGCAGGTGGCTCTGCTCGATCAGATCCTCGACGAACGCCCGCGGTCGGGGCGTGTAGGTCTGCCCCAGACGCCATGCCGCCAGAATGCTGTAGTAGCCATTGCGCTGCGCCAACTCCGCCAGCAACGGCTCGGCCGCTTTCCTGCCGCCCAGCAGCTCCAGCGTGCGCGCACGCCAGTACTGCCACTCGGAGGTGTCGCGCATCGGCGCCGGCATCGCCTCCAGCCACGCCGCGGCGCTGGTGAAATCGCGATTCCACAAAGCCGCTCGCACACGCCATTCCAGTACTTGGTCGTCGACTTCAGCCTTGGGCAACTGCTTGAACCAAGCCACCGCGTCGTCACGCCGGTCCCAGGCCAGGCCCAGCGCCACCCAGCGACGAAGTGCGCCCAGCTGCGCGGCATCGAAACGTCCGCCTTTGGCCAGCGCGGTATAGACGCGTTTGGCGTGGTCAGGATCGCGCGGTGCCAGTCTGGAGAAACCCGCCAGCAGTGCATCCCACTCCACCCCGGCGCCGCCCCTGGCCGTGAGCGCATCCAGCTCGCGGGCGGGGTTGCGCAGTAACGCCGCCCAGCGCCGGATCGCAGCGCCGTCGGCCTCCGGCAGCATCTTCGACAACCATTCCGCCAGTTCCAGATTGCGCTCATCCAGCGCCTTGCGCGCCCGGCGTTCAATCCGCTCCGGCGTCAGCTCTCCGTGCGTGCGCAACCATTCGAATGGCGCCACACAGGCCTGCGGCATCTGCGGCGCCTGCGCCCAGAATTCCGCCAGTTCCATCCTCAGTGCCGCGGTGGCGTCGCCCTGGAGCTGCGCCTCAAATGCAGCACACTGCAGTGCGGGCTCGCCAGCGTCCACCACGTAGTAACGATCAAACCAATCCCAGCGCTGACGCTCGGCCAGATCAAGCAACCAGTCACGCCGCAGTATCCGGGTGATCGGCAACTCGGGTTGCGCCGCGACATACGCGGCGACCCGGGCATCGAGCGCGGCCACATCGTCGGTGTCCACACCGCGCTTTCCCAGCGCGGCGATCAGGCGCTGCGCAGTCAGATACGGATACAGCACGTAGCCGCGCAACGCGGCGCTGTCGCCGGCGGCATCGGGCGATGTCTGTGCGCGTTCGAACGCACTGCCGAATTCGGCTCGCAGCGCCGCCGACGGCGATGCCAGCGCCCAGCCCGGCGCCGCCAGCAGCGCAGCGGCCAGCAGACTCCATCCCGCATGAAGCATCGTCCTCATCCGCAATTCCGTTCCTGTAGCATGCGTGCGATCCATTCTAGTGCAGACCGCCTCAGGGCCGACTGACACTCACGCTCCAGCCCCCGGACAGTCCATGGAACAATTGCTGATCTTCGTCATCACCGGGGCCGTTGCCGGCGTTCTGGCCGGTCTGTTCGGCGTCGGCGGCGGTCTGATCATGGTGCCGGCACTGGCGTTCGTGCTGCCGCACCAGGGCGTACCCGGCGCGGTGTACATGCAGGTTGCAATCGGCACGTCACTGGCGGTGATTTCGGCAACCTCGCTGTCGTCGACGCTGGCGCATCACCGCCGTGACGGCGTGCGCTGGACCGTGTTCTGGCGCATTGCACCGGGTCTGGCCGTCGGCGCCATCGCCGGCGCCTTCGTCGCCGATGCGCTCAGCGGGGCACTGCTGAAGCGCATCGTTGCTGTCGGCGCACTGCTGGTGGCGACGCAGATGATCGTCAAAAGCTTCGCGACGGCGGCGGCGACAAAAGCACCATCAGCCCCAGGCAGTGCCGAACTCTTCGGCGCCGGCGGCGTGATCGGCCTGCTGTCCTCGGTGGTCGGCATCGGCGGCGGCTCTCTGACCGTGCCGTACCTGAGCGCTCGTGGTCTGTCGATGCATCAGGCGGTCGGCACCGCCGCGGCCTGCGGCATGCCGATCGCCTGGGCCGGCGCGGTCGGCTTCGTCATCGCCGGCTGGGACGCCTCCGGCGTGCCCGCTCCACATCTGGGGTATATCAGCCTGAGCGCACTGGCGGCCATTGCGGCGGCTAGCGTGAGTTGCGCACCCCTGGGGGTGAAACTGGCGCACGGCCTGCCGCCGCATTGGCTCAAACGCGCATTCGCGCTGCTGCTGGTGGGAGTCGGACTGCGCATGCTGCTGAGCTGACCCGACGGCACTGCCGGGCTCAGTCCGGCATCTCCATCGCATCCGGCAGGTAGCTGACGCCCTTCATGCCGGATTCCAGGATCGCCTCGCGCAATACACCGATTGCCTTGCGCCGCGGGAAGGTCTTGCGCCAGACCAGCGCGATACGACGGTGTGGCGCTGGCGGCACGAATGGCTTGGCCAGCAACAGGCTGTCATCGGGGCGGTTCTCCACCGACGAGCGCGGCAGCACGGTAATCCCGAGCCCGCTGACCACCATGTGGCGGATCGTCTCCAGCGAGCTGCCGTTCTGTGGCTTGGGGCCGTCACCGTCGGCATCGACGCATTTCGGGCAGGCTTCAATCACCTGCTCGCGGAAGCAGTGCCCGGGTCCCAGCAGCAGCAGTTTCTCTCCGGCCAGCTGCTTGGCAGGTATCTGTTCTGCACCGGCCCAGGGATGCTCTGGCGGCATCAGCACGACGAAGTCCTCATCGTAGACCGGCCACGCCTGCAGACCGTTCATGTCCACCGGCAAGGCCACCGCAACCACATCGAGCTCGTTGTCGCGCAGCTGCTCCAGCAATTTGGCGGTGAAGTTTTCCTCGATCATCAGCGGCATCAGCGGCGCGGTCCGGCGCAGCACCGGCACCAGGCCGGGCAGCAGATACGGACCCACCGTGTAGATGGCGCCGAAGCGCAGCGGACCCGACAGCTCGTCACGGCCGCTGCGCGCCAGATCCTCAATCAAGTGCGCTTCGGACAGCACCCGGCGCGCCTGCGCAATGATGTGCTCACCGACCGGCGTCGGCCGCGCTTCGCCGCGATTGCGCTCAAACAGGATCACGCCCAGCTCGTCTTCGAGCTTCTTCAGCGCGACAGACAGGGTCGGCTGCGAGACGAACGAACGCTCCGCCGCACGGCCGAAATGGCGCTCCTTGTCGAGATTCACCAGGTATCGCAGTTCGGTCAGCGTCATGGGTCTAGCATAGCCGATGCCGAACTTTGAGCTGCTTCAGGCCCAGTCGCGCGGCACCAGATAGCGTTGCAACAGTTCGGCTTCCGGCGTGCCCGGCTCCGGCGCATAGTCGTAACGCCACGCTGCCAGCGGCGGCATCGACATCAGGATCGATTCGGTGCGTCCACCAGACTGCAGCCCGAACAGGGTGCCGCGATCCCACACCAGATTGAATTCGACGTAACGACCGCGGCGCACCAACTGCCAGTCACGCTCACGCTGACCGTACGGCGTGTGCTTGCGTCGCTCGACGATCGGCAGATAAGCCTTGGGATAGTGGTCGCCGACGCTGCGCATCAGCGCGAATGACGTGTCGAAGCCGACCTCGCTCCAGTCGTCGAAGAACAGCCCGCCGATGCCGCGCGGCTCCTGGCGATGCTTCAGGTAAAAATATTCGTCGCACCAGCGCTTCAACCGCGGATACAGATCCTCGCCGAACGGCGTGCAGGCATCGCGCGCGGTGCGATGGAAATGCTGTGCGTCTTCGTCGAAACCGTAGTACGGCGTCAGATCGAAGCCACCGCCGAACCACCACACCGGGGCTTCGCCATCCTTCTCGGCGACGAAGAACCGCACGTTGGCGTGACAAGTCGGCACATAAGGATTGAGCGGGTGCAGCACCACCGAGACACCCATCGCGCGCCAGTGGCGCCCGGCC
>JBFFJL010000183.1:0-7612 GCA_041555955.1 Nevskiaceae bacterium | reverse complement strand
GCGCCCGGTGTCGACTGGACCGTGGTCGATGGGCAATCCCGCACCGCCATGCAGGCCGCGGACGCGGTGCTGCTGGCGTCGGGAACCGCGACGCTGGAATGTCTGCTGCTGGGGCGGGCCATGGTCGTTGCCTACAAAGCGTCGGCGCTGACAGCCTGGCTGATGCTGAAGCTGGGTCTGTTGAAGACGCAGTATGTCAGCTTGCCGAACCTGCTCTGCGCGAATCCGCCGGTCACGGAATTGCTGCAGGATGCCGCGCGGCCGGAAACGATGGGGAGTGAGTTGCTGGCTTTGCTGCAGCAGCCACAGCGTCGTGCGGCGCAACTTCAGCAGTTCGGTGCGGTCCACGCGGAGCTGCGGCGCGGGGCGGCCGAAAGTGCCGCTGACGCGATCTTGGCCGTGGCAGCTTCGGCTGCGCCGCAGAGGCACGCGCGATGATGGATGGCATGCGCGCGACGATTGCCGGCGTCGACGAAGCCGGGCGCGGCTGTCTGGCCGGGCCGGTCTACGCGGCGGCCGTCGTCTTGGGGGCGGGAATTCCGGATGGCTTGAATGATTCAAAGAAACTGACACCGCTGCGGCGAGAGCGTCTGTTCGATCAAATTCGCAGCAGCGCCAGCGCCTGGTGCATTGCTCGCGCCGAGGTCGAGGAAATCGACCGCATCAATATTCTGCAGGCTTCGCTGCTGGCGATGCAGCGCGCGATCGCCGGTCTGTCGATGCAGCCCGACGAGGCCTGGGTTGACGGCAATCAGGCGCCGCCACTGACGTGCCGCGTGCGGACAATCGTCAGCGGTGACGCACTGGAGCCCGCAATCATGGCGGCCAGCATCCTGGCCAAGGTTGCGCGTGATCGCGAATTGCTGCGGCTGGATACCGAATTCCCCGGCTACGGATTTGCCCAGCACAAGGGCTACGGCACCGCACAACATCTGACGGCCTTGACCACTCTGGGGCCGAGTGTGGTGCATCGGATGAGCTTTGCGCCGTGCGCGCGCCTGGCGGAGCGCGTGCCGGACTCGCGTATGACGCAAGATGAATGGTCATGACCGGCTTCGTTCATCTGCGGCTGCACACTGAATATTCGTTGATCGACGGCATCGTCCGTGTCGAGCCGCCCAAGCGCAAGGGCGGCGGCGCCGGAGCGACCCTGATTTCGCGCGCTGCCGAACTGGGCTTCCCGGCGGTCGCGATCACGGATCGCAACAATCTGTTTGCGATGGTGAAGTTCTACAAATCCGCCGAATCGGCCGGCATCAAGCCGATCGTCGGCGTCGATATCTGGCTGGAAGAGCGGATCGCACAGGACAGCCCCGAGCGCCTGACCTTGCTGGTGCAGAACGAGGCGGGTTATCGCAATCTGGCCAGGTTGATTTCACTGGGCTACACCGATGGCCAGGGCCGGGGCCAGCCGTTGATCCCCTGGGATTGTCTGCGTGCGCACGCCGATGGGCTGCTGGCGCTGAGCGGCCGCGACGGCGGGGTGTATCGCGCGGCGCTGGCGGACCAGGTCGAGCCTGCGCTTGACGCGCTCGAAGCACTGCATCAGATCTTTCCGCAGCGCTTGTACCTTGAGGTCGCCCGTTGTCAGCGCGTCGATGACGAAGACTGGGTCAGCGCTGCCTGCGCACTGTCGCGCAAGACCGGCATTCCGGTTGTCGCGACCAATGACGTGCGCTTTCTGGAACGCTCGGAATTCGATGCGCACGAAGCCCGCGTATGCATTTCACAAGGCCGTGTGCTGGGTGACGAGAAGCGGCCGCGGGATTACACCCCCGAGCAGTATCTGAAATCGGAAGCGGAGATGGCGGCGCTGTTTACCGACATTCCGGAGGCTCTGGCCAACAGCGTCGAAATTGCGCGGCGCTGTTCTCTGACCTTGAAGTTCGCACCGCCCTACCATCTGCCGAACTTCCCGGTGCCGGACGGCTACACCACCGACACCTGGCTGCGCCAGCGTGCCGATCAGGGATTGCAGGAGCGCTTTGACGAGCTGGCCAAGGCCAGCGGACTGGCCGGCAGCGAGGAAGACTACCGACAACGGCTGGACTATGAGCTGGGCATCATCGAGAAGATGGGCTTTGCCGGCTACTTCCTGGTGGTGTCGGACTTCATCCAGTGGGCCAAGACCCACGGTTGTCCGGTCGGGCCGGGCCGCGGTTCGGGTGCCGGTTCGCTGGTGGCCTATGCGATCCGCATCACTGACCTCGACCCGCTGCCGTACAACCTGCTGTTCGAGCGCTTCCTGAACCCGGAGCGCGTGTCGATGCCGGACTTCGACGTCGACTTTTGTATGGACAATCGCGACCGCGTGATCGAGTACGTCACGCACAAGTACGGGCGTCCTCATGTCGGCCAGATCATCACCTACGCGACGATGGCGGCGCGCGGAGTGATCCGCGATGTCGCGCGCGTGCTGGGGCACGGCTATGGCTTCGCTGATTCGATCGCCAAGCTGGTGCCGGGCACGCCCGGCGCGACCCTGGTCGATGCACTGGAGACGATGCCGGAGTTGAAGCGGCGCTACGATCAGGAGGAAGACACGCGCGCAGTGATCGACATGGGCCTGGCGCTCGAAGGCGTAACCCGCGGCGTCGGCGTGCATGCCGGTGGCGTTGTCATTGCGCCGCAGCCGCTGTCCGACTACACGCCGATGTATTGCGAACCGGGCGGCGGCGGTATGCGCACGCAGTTCGATATGAAGGATCTCGAGGCTGTCGGGCTGGTCAAGTTCGACTTTCTCGGTCTGAAGACGCTGACCGTGATCGAAGAGGCGATCGTCAACATCGAGCAGCGGCATGGCCTGCGTCTGGATGCGCTGCAACTGCCATTGAACGACGCCGAAACCTACGCGCTGTACACCAGCGGCAATACCGGTGCGGTGTTCCAGATGGAATCTCCGGGCATGCAGCGCGCTTCACGCGACCTCAGGCCCGACCGGTTCGAGGACATCATCGCGCTGGTGTCGCTGTACCGACCCGGCCCAATGGACCAGATCCCGGAGTTCTGCGCGCGCAAGCGCGGTGAGTTCCAGTTCGAGTACCAGCATCCCGACATGGAGTCGGTGCTGGCACCGACCTACGGCATCTTCGTCTATCAGGAACAGGTGATGCAGATGTCGCAGCGCCTGGCTGGCTATACGCTGGGCGGCGCCGATCTGCTGCGGCGCGCGATGGGCAAGAAGAAGGCCGAGGAAATGGCCACGCAGCGCGAGATCTTCGAGCAAGGTGCGGCTGATCGCGGCATCGCAGCCGACGTCGCGCGCGAGGTCTTTGACCTGATGGAGAAGTTCGCCAACTACGGCTTCAACAAGTCGCACGCGGCGGCCTATGCGCTGGTGTCCTACCAGACGGCATGGCTCAAGACCCATTATCCGGCGGAGTTCATGGCGGCGGTGATGTCCTGCGAAATGGCGCATCCGGATTCGGTCGTGGTGATGCGGACCGAGTGTCTGCGGATGGGGCTCAAGGTCACGCCACCGGACATCAACCGCAGCCTGATCCGGTTTACCGTGCCGGTTGACGGTGAAGTGTTGTACGGGCTCGGCGCGATCAAGGGCGTCGGCGAGGCGGCTCTTGAGGACATCCTGGCGCAGCGTGCGGCCGGTGGCGCGTTCACTGATCTGTTCGATTTCTGCCGTCGGATTGATACGCGCAAGGCCAACAAGCGCGTGCTGGAAGCACTGATCTTCTCGGGCGCGCTGGATACGCTCGGCCTGAACCGGGCGTCGCTGTTCAAGACGCTGCCGCGCGCGCTGCAGGTAGCCGAGGCGGCGGCGCAGAGTGCAACCAGCGGACAGGACGATCTGTTCGGGCTGTCGACGCAAAGTGGGGCGGGGTGCACCGTCAGCGTCGAACCGGAGATCGAGCCCGAATGGACCCAGCGCGAGCTGTTGCAGCGTGAGCGCGACACCCTCGGCTTCTACCAGTCGGGGCATCCGATCGAAGCGCATGCGGCGCTGATCGAGCAGATCTGCAGCGGTCGTCTGGATGCCTTGATCAAGGCGCAGCGGCAGACACAACCGGCGGCGCCGGCACCGACGCCGGCCGCGAAGAGTGGCAAGGGTGCCAAGGCGGGCAAGCAGGCGTGGCAACCACGGACCAAGGCGCTGGTCGCGGCCTGGGTCAAGGATCTGCGTTTCTTCAAGGGCGACATCAGTCAGGACGGTCGCGGCGGGCGTGCGTCCTACAAAGTCACGCTGGAGGATGGTGACGAGGAAATCTCCTGCTGGATCGACGCCGACGCATTTGCCAAATATCAGCCGCACGTCAAGACCGACGGTCTGATCTTCCTGATCTGTGAAGTGGGCATGTCGCCCGCGCGCGACGACCGCGACCCCGAGCCGCGGCTTTACGCTCCGGAATTCTTCAGCCTCGATCAGGTGATGCGCGACTATGCGGTCAGTCTGGAGCTGGAATGGGCGCGTCCGCTGAGTGACGTCATGCACCTGCGCCGGCTGCTGCAATCGCATCGGGATCCCGGCGGCGTGCCGGTGTCGATCCGCTATGCCAATGCCCGTGCCGCCTGTGTGATGGAGCTGTCCGGAGCCTGGCGCTTGCGCATGGACGATGCGCTGCTGCTGGAATTGCAGCAGCTGTTGGGAGCCGAGTGCGCTAAAGTCCGCTACCGACAGTATGTGGCCCCGATTCCCGAGCGTCGCTTTGCGGCGGCATCGGGCGGGTCTTTCGACGACGAATGAACGCAAGGAAGGCGCCGGATCCGTATTCGGCCCATAAGCGATGAATCTGAACTATCTGGATTTCGAACAACCGATCGCCGAACTCGAACAGAAGATCGAGGAGCTGCGCTTTGCCACGTCCGGCTCCGGGGTCAATCTGACCGAGGAGATCGATCGCCTGCAAATGAAAAGCCGCGAGCTGACCGAGCAGATCTTCTCGAAGCTGACGCCGTGGCAAGTGGCCCAGCTGGCACGTCACCCACAGCGACCCTACGCACTGGATTACATCAAGGCGTTGTTCAGCGACTGGGAAGAGTTGCACGGCGACCGTCATTACGCTGACGATCCCAGCATCGTCAGCGGCATGGCGCGGCTCGACGGCCGCGCCGTGGTCGTGGTCGGACAGCAGAAAGGGCGCGACGCCAAGGAACGCGTTTATCGCAACTTCGGCATGCCGAAGCCGGAGGGTTACCGCAAGGCGATCCGGCTGATGAAGATGGCCGAGAAATTCAATCTGCCGGTGCTGACGTTTATCGATACGCCGGGCGCGTATCCGGGCATCGGCGCCGAGGAACGCAATCAGTCCGAGGCGATTGCACACAATCTGTTCGAACTCTCGAAGCTGCGTACGCCGGTGCTGGCGACGATCATCGGTGAGGGCGGTTCGGGGGGGGCGCTGGCTATTGGCGTTGCGGACCATGTGATGATGCTTCAGTACAGCATCTATTCGGTCATTTCTCCCGAAGGCTGTGCGTCGATCCTGTTCAAGAACGCCAGCCGCGCATCAGAAGCCGCCGAGGCAATGCGCATTACTGCCAGCAATCTGTACGAGCACCGGCTGATTGACGAAATCGTGCCTGAACCGCTGGGCGGGGCACACCGCGACGCGGTCGCGATGATGAACGCACTGAAGCAGAAGCTTGCCGGCAATCTTGAACGCCTGTGCCGGGTGCCGATGCAGAAATTGCTGGAAACGCGCTATCAGCGGCTGATGGATTACGGGACCTTCAGCGTCACACCATAACGATGGCGCCGCAGCGGGCATGAGCACGGCACTTCGGCTCGCGGCCGCTCCGGTCGCCTCCGGGGGCACGCTCTGGGTGGCCTACAGCGGCGGCGGTGATTCGACCGCCTTGCTGCACCTGATGAAACATCAGCACCCAGGTCCCCTGCGGGCGGTGCATGTGCATCACGGCCTGCAGCCGGTGGCAGACACCTGGGTCAGGCATTGCCGCCGGGTCTGTCGCGATCTCGGCATCAGCCTGCGCGTATTGAAGGTGCAGGTCGAGGATTGCGGCGATGGCCCCGAAGCGGCTGCGCGTCGCGCGCGATATGCGGCGATTGCTGCGCTGCTGCGTCGGGGTGACGTGCTCGCGACCGCGCACCATCTGGATGATCAGGCGGAAACCGTACTGTTGCGCGCAGTGCGTGGGACTGGCATCCCCGGTCTTGGCGCGATGGCAGTCACCGCACCCCTGGCTCAAGGCCTGCTTTGGCGCCCTCTGCTGGGGTTCCGGCGCCAGCAGTTACGGGCGTATTTACGATCGCAGGCTTTGGACTGGGTCGAGGACCCGCAGAATCAGGATGCCGACTATGCCCGGGCGCAGCTGCGAACCGAAGTGATGCCGCTGTTGCTGCGGCACTTTCCGCAGGCAGCGGTCAGTCTGGCGCGACTGGCCGCACGCGCGCAGGTGGCGGACCAGTTGTTGAACGAGCTGGCGCTCGGCGACCTGCGGCAGATGGGGGCGGCCGCCTCGTTGCGGACAGCGGCTGATGGTCCGGTCGATGGTTTGGATATCGCGGCGCTGCGAAAGCTGACGCCACAACGCCGACGCAATCTGTTGTATCAGCAATGGCGCGCACTCGGGCTGCAACCATCGGCCGAAGCCTGGTTCGAGCGGCTCGATCGTGAAGTCATCGGCGCCCGCAGTGATGCCACACCGGTGCTGCGCAGCGACGCCGGCGAAGTCCGGCGTTACCGCGAGCGTCTGTACCTGATGCCGGCCTTGCCGCCGGCGCCTGATGCACAAACGCTGCTGCCGTGGGCGCTTCGCCGCACCTTGGTGCTGCCGTCGGGCTGTGGCGAGCTGAGCTCCGTGCGCGTGCCCCATCTTCAGGTGCGGTTTGCCCAGGGCGGCGAACGCTTGAAGCCGGCAGGCGACCGGCATACGCGCACGTTCAAGCAATTGTGCCAGGCTGCGGGAATTCCGCCGTGGGGACGTGAGCGCATGCCGTTGTTGCTTCGCGACGGCAAATTGCTGGCGATTGCGGACTTCTGGCGTAGCGCTGAAGCGCTGGAGGCGGGCATTCAGGTGACGTGGCGGCATGCGATTCCGGGGATGCCGGAGCCATCCGGGGGCGTGTCAGGTGATCACCCGGTTTCGCGGGGCGTCCCCATCCAGTAAAATCGCCGCAACTTCCACGTTGCCAACGACCCCCATGCCAGACGCGCCAGTGCAGACGCGATTCATCTTTGTTACCGGGGGCGTCGTCTCCTCACTCGGTAAAGGTATTGCTGCCGCTTCGCTCGGCGCGATTCTGGAATCACGCGGCCTCAAGGTCAGCATGATCAAGCTCGACCCGTACATCAACGTCGACGCTGGAACCATGAGTCCGTTCCAGCACGGCGAGGTGTTCGTGACCGAAGACGGCGCCGAGACCGACCTCGATCTGGGCCATTACGAGCGTTTTCTGCGTGGCAAGACCACGCGGTTCTCCAACGTCACCACCGGCCAGATTTACCGCAATGTGCTCGACAAGGAGCGCCGCGGCGACTACCTGGGCAAGACCGTGCAGGTGATTCCGCATATCACCGACGAGATTCAGTCTGCGGTGCTCAAGGGCACCGGTGGGGCCGACATCTGTCTGGTCGAGATTGGCGGCACCGTGGGTGATATCGAGTCGCTGCCGTTTCTCGAAGCGATCCGCCAGATG
>JBFFJL010000182.1:0-7613 GCA_041555955.1 Nevskiaceae bacterium | reverse complement strand
GGGCATGCGGTGGCATTGGCGAGGTCACGGCCAATCTGTTTGCGAAGCACAACTATCGTTTGGCAATTACGGACCTGGATCAGGATCAGGTTCATGAGCAGACGTCACGCTTGGCTGGGCAAGGCGTCGATGTCGAAGGCTTTGCCTGCGACATCACCGACGCACACGCCGTGGAGCGCCTGTTCGGTCGGGTGATCGACCACTTCGGCCGCATCGACGCCGCATTCAACAACGCCGGACGGGGCGGCGGGGCTGTGGCCCTGACCGAAACCGACGATGACCTGTGGCATGCCTGCATCCAGGTCAATCTGACCGGTACGTTCCTGTGCATGCGGCAGGAGCTGAAAATCATGTCGGCGCAAGGCCACGGCAGCATTGTCAATAATTGCTCGATTCTCGGCCTGCATGGCGGCGCCAGCGCGCCGTATACCGCCAGCAAGCACGGCATCGCCGGACTGACCAAGACCGGCGCATTGAGTTACGCATCTAAGGGCATCCGCGTCAATGCGGTGTGCCCGGGTCTGATTGATGCCGGCCTCGGCCTGAAAGTGCTGTCACGCTCACCGGAAGTGGTCCAGAGCCTGATTGACATGCACCCGATGGCACGACCCGGCACCGCATCCGAGGTCGCATCCGCAGTGGTCTGGTTGAGCTCGAAGGAAGCCTCATTCATCAACGGCCACCTGCTGTCCGTCGACGGCGGCTACGGCTGCCATTAGAACATCAGGCGTAACCCAGGTCGTGCGCAAGCCTGACCAAGTCCGGCGAAAATGCCTCGCCATCGGTACGCCACGGCAATTCACCCTCGAGTCGCGGCTTTGGATCCCATTCTCGCGGCAACACGATCGGCGCGAGCACATCCGCTTCGAGTCCATAGGGTGCCGACGGGGGGCCGAAACCTGCAAACGTCCAAGCGTCAGGCTGCGCCATTGCCGACAACGCCGCCTCGTCTGCCGGAACGCCCAGCGCCGTGCATAGCGCGCGCAACGACACCTCCGAGGTCACGTCGATATCCTCAATGCGCTGAGGCACGATCCGAATCTGGGGGTCAATCGAAAGCTGCCGCTCGATGTTGCGGTGCACCCGGAACCAGCCCAGCTGGGGATCCAGAACCGGCGGCTGCCTGGAGTGATCCTTGAAATCGGCTGGAATGAACAATCGCTCACGCAGCCAGGCCGCTTGCACCAGGCCCTGCGTGTATGGATGCCGTAGCAACTGCACCACTTCGGCACGCGGCGCGGCGGCTCGCAGGCGTAATAGGTCGGAGGTTCGCAACGGCGTTTCCACATCCGGGACCACCAGCCGTCGCGGCGCCGCCATTGTCGCGAGCAGATGAAGGACTTCTGCGGTCGTGATATCTGCACGGCCCCGCAGCCACTGGCGCGCCCGATCGATGTGCTCATCTTCCTGGCCACCGAACTCGAGTGTCGCCACAGCACGCATCAGGCCATCACCGTGTGCACCCTGCCCGATGTCGACGATCTCCAGCAGTTCGCCGACGTAGTCCGCCATGAACAGGTCCAGCTGCGGCACGGCATAGAGCGCAGGATGCCGCCCGAGTACTGCGGCGGCAAACGAAGCGCCTGAAAATGGCGCCGCCAGGATGAAAATCGGATCAACGGATCTCATGCGATTTCGGGTCAGGTGTCCGTTGCGAGCCAGATTTCGCAACCGCCGCGCGGGTTCGGCACATATTCCCACTCGCCGTTGGCCTGACGCTGCGCGATTGTCGGCCCAAATGGGTTGGCCGTTCCCACAAACAAGCCATGTGGCGTCGACTGAATATTGCGCACGCCCCAGTTATAGACATTACCGAAGCCTGAGCGCGTCACCGGCTCCCATCGGATGCCATCGGGACTTCGCCACAACTCACAGCCGCCGTGGTATCGCACCAGCTTGTCGACACCCCAGCGGTCGATCAAGGCCAGTACGTCTTCCGGCCAAACCTGCATCGGCAGATACGGCAAGGAATTGGCCCAACAAAAGGTACCGGCGTAGAGATGTCCCTGATGGACCCCCATACGCCAGACATAGCCATTGAACAGCTGGTCAAACCCGGATGAATACCCGGACAGCGGGTAACGAATGCCATCGGGAGTGAGACGCGGATCCCCCATCAGCAGTTCCCATGAATCGTCCGGCCAGACGCGGATCAGCTCGGCAGCGGCCGGCCCCAGATCAAACGCGCGGTGATAACCTCCGTTGAGAATGCCTGTGCCGACATACAGCGCCCCGTTGAACTCGCACAGGCTGACGCCGACTTCGTTGAACGGCCCGCGCCAGGCGCCGTGTTGCAGCACCCGCGTCCAGCGATACGGCAATTCGCCTCCGTGGGTCTTCCACAGTTCAAAACCGTTCTTGCCGTTGACGGTGGCGCCATACAGATGCCCATCAAAGACGTGCATCTCAAACACGGTCAGATTGTCCGGATCGCCAAAACCTTCCTCGCTCGCAGCCTTCCAGTCCGCGCTCTGCAGATCATCGGTGGCGTAGATCGTCGCCTCCGACCCGAGGCTGTCCGACGCAAGGCGCGCGCCGGCGGTTGAGCTGGTGGGCGTCGTATGCACGCGCCCATTGAAGACCTGCAATGTTCGGAACGAACGCACTGCTGGCGAAAATGGCGGTCGCGGCACAGGCTCGAACGTGATGCCATCCTCGCAGCGCAGCACATCCGGCGGCTCGGCCAGCATCGGCGCCCAGGTCGAAACGTACAGACACGGCTTGGTGTCCGATGCCCCCTGAAACACCGTCATTCCGCGGAATCCGATATAGCGCGGCACCGGATGATTGCTGCGTTTGGACGCGACCATCGGCGCCTGATACAGGCGCTCCCACTGATCCGCCTCGGGCGTATATGCCCAGATTTCCGCCTGGCGCGGAACATCGTAGATGTATTCGGCGCTGTCGACCGGCCACGGGTGCCACGCCGGCCGTGGCACATTCCACTTGTTGGCGGCCATGGTCGCACGCGTGGTGCCCACATATATCCGCCCTTCAAACCACGTCATGCTGTGCGCGTAGTGGTTCCAGCCGTCGCCGAATCCGCTCTCGCAGATCAGACGAAAGTCGCTCTCGCTCAGGCGACGCGCAGTGTCAACGGCCATGCTCAGGGCAGCCAGGACCAAACCTCGACAAACAGGAACCGCATCAGCGCGCGGGTGAACACCACGATCGCCATGTGCCATTCACCCTGAACCTTGGCGTTGCCGGTCATCCCTGACTTCAGCACATCATCGGGATCTTCGACGACGGCGTAGACACGCACCACCTTGCCGTATTTCCCGTCCTCGGCCGCCGGCGAAATGCTGCTGACGGTGCCACGGAATGTTGTCCCCGGGAATGCCCAGACCTTGGCATAGCTGCGGTTTTCGAGCTTCACCTCGCCGATGCCAGCTTCCGGCAGCTTGATCTCGACCTGACGCTGCACGCCGTCTTCCACCACGGCAAGCATTTCGCCGCGGTTCAGGTAGTTTCCGACCGAAAACAGCAGGGCTCGCGACACTACACGACCACTGATCGGCGCGGTCACGCGAGTGTTCTTCAGCTCCTGCTCGTTATAAGCCTGCGTTGCCGCAGCTTCTTCAATCTGCGCCTCGATCGCCTGGATGCGTTCGGAAGCCGCCGGGCTGGACACCAGATCCAGCGATCGTTCGGCTTCGACCAGCTCCTGTGCGGCAACGTCCGCAGCGCCACGCGCATGCTCGTATTCCTGTGCGGTTACCGCGCGACGGCTGTAGGCCTGCGACAGGCGATCCGCATTGGTACGCGCGACGTCGGCTCGCTTGCGTGCGGTCTCGACCCGTTGCCGCGCGACCTCGACCTCCTCGGGCTTGCCGCCACTGCGCGCCAAGGCCAGATCGGCTCGCAGCTGCGCCAGCTTGGCCTTGCTGGCGGCAACTTTCGCGCGCTGCTCGTCATCGCTGAGTCGAGCGATCACGTCACCCGCCGTCACCGTATCGCCCTCCTCCACCAGCACTTCGCGCACATCACCCGAAACCAGTGCGCGCACGTCGGCGCGTGCCTGCGGCAACACGACAAACTCGCCGCTGGGCTCATAGCGGTATGGAATCAGGCAGAGCAGCACCACGCCACCCGCAATCAAAAGGCTGCGCCGCGACGGCATCCAGTTACGCTTCCAGCCGAGATTGCTGCGCGTACCCGCGGCTTTATTGAACTGCCTGTACATATATGCCCCCATCACCATTATCAATAGCAGAAAGCCGCTGCCGTGGAAGCGGTCGGCAAGCCAACCGCCAATCCCCGTCACCACCCAGCTCACGACAAAAATCCAGTACGCGCCAATGGCAATGCCGTAGGTACGCAGTACCCGTCTCGGGAGTCTGCGGGCCTGATTGAACCATGGCCGGTCGAACCCGAACACGCCAGTCAGAGACTGCTCGCGCAGGTCGGGAGCATTGAGCCAATGCGCCAAGAGAAAATAGCCGTCCCGCTTCGTCAGCGGATTCAACTGAATCACCAGAACGCCCAGACAGACCGCCATCACGGCGAGCGCTGCGGTCGCCAGAATCGGGCGCACCGATGCGTCCAGAAACCAGATCAGCATGCACAACCCAAGCAGCGCTGCAATGCCGACCAAACCTGCGCCGATGATGCGCAGACGATCAGCGCGCCCGCTGTGCTCGGCGGCACCACCGCTGTACACAAACAACCGTGGTATGCCCAAGAACCCGAAAACCACACCGGATTGGACACGCTCAGGCGTGTAGCGATCAATCGCAGCCGCGCGCGCCGCGCTGGCGAACAGATTGACCAACATGAATCCGAGCAGCCCCCCGAACAACGGGCGATACCCTGTCAGAAGATCCGCGACATGGCCTGCCGCTTCATTCCGGTTGCCAAACAGTCCAAATCCGCCGACCACCAGCAGCAGTACAAACAGCCCCAGCGCCCAGCGCGATGCCAGCGGCCAGATCAGCGCACGCCCGAGCCAGATCAGTGGCCATGCGTCCAGCGGGATATCGATACGGTTCGCTACGCCGCGCTGCTTTCCAAGCAACCCCGTCAGACCGCCGAGCAGTGCCGGCGCTGCCAGCGAGCCAGGAACCGTTGATGGCGGCTGCACCGTGGTCGCCGAAAACGCCGGTGCACGCCCGGTCCAGCCCAAGGCGCGAGCTTGCTCCAAGGTGTGTACCGGAACGGGCAGCGGATCGTGGGTGCCGGCGGCGAGCAACCGGTAACGACACAACTCGGCAGCAAAACCTTCAATCTCCTCTGCGCTGAGCGCGAGCCCTAGTTGCTCTCGTGCTAGCTGCCTGATTGTGGTCGCGTCGCGCTGGCCGTCAAACAGCTGCGCCAGAGCAAGATCGTCGGCGCCCAGTCGGAGCGGGACGATGTCTCCTTCAGCCAGCAGCTCGGCGCCTTGCGCCAACGGCATCAGACTGTGGGGAACAAATCGTCGGTAGCGACTGCCGAACATGATTAATAGGCGGCTGCAGCTCAGTGACTTTGCAGCAGGCGGTTAATCTGCGCCAGATCAGCGACCAGCAGATTGCCAGAAACCTGCTTCAGGCGCAGCGAATTGACCAGAAACTTGTAGCGTGCCGCAGCGTAGTCGCGCTCGGCCGCATAGCGCCGTTCGACTGCGGCAAGCACGTCGGCGGTGGTGCGGGTTCCGGCATCAAACCCTGCGCGCATGGCGTCTTCTGACGCGATCGTCGCATCAACCGCACGCCGCAGAGCTTCCACTCGCTGCAGCCCCGACGCGCTGTTGCGATAGGCAATCCGCGTATCGCGTACCGAAGAAACGATGGCATTGTCGTATTGCGCCTGCGCACGGTCCTGCAGTGCCAGGGCCTGGCGCTTGGTCGCGCTGATCTGCCCACCGGTATACAGCGGCATATTCATCATGACGCCAATCCGTTCCTGGTCCTCGTCGCGCTCACCCGAGATGCCCCCTGAGGAATCCAGCCCGAATGCGGCGCCGACCAGATCGACTTTCGGCCACCCCATCCTGCGCGCCTTTTCATGCTCAAGGTCGGCGATCTGCAGGGTTACTTTCTGCATCAACACAGCCACGCTGACCTGCTCTGCCCTCGCCGTCCAGACGCTTTCATCCAATGGCTGCGGCGGCAGCAGCTTCAAGGTCTCCGGCAAGCGTTTGACATGGGCGTAGCTACGCCCGGTCAGCGCTTCAAGTCGAGCCATCGCATTGGCCTGCGCGTTCTGGGCTTCGGTCTGACCGGCATTGGCCAATTCAAACTGCGCCAGGGCGTCCTTGACGTCGGCATCCGTGGCCAGCCCGGAACTGGCACGCACACGCACCTGATCCAGCTGCTCGCCCACCGCGCGCAATTCGGCATCGGCAAAACGTACCGCATCATCCGCGGCCAGCAAGCCGAAATAGGCCTCCGAGACGCCAATCAGCAGAGCATCCTGGGCGGCCTGCAGCTTGTACCCCGCCTGCTGCAGCTTGAGGTCGGCCTGATCAAGACTGATCGTCAGTTCAGGCCGATACAAGGCCTGCTGCAGCTGCGCACCATAGGTCCAGCGATGGTAGTCATCGTCGCGATCAATATCGACGACCCCGTAGTAATCTCCGGAAACCGACTCATGCACGAAGTCATACTGGGATTTCAATCCCAGCTGAGGCAGCAGCTTGCCCTTGGCTTGCGGCACCAGTTCACGCGCCGCGACGAACTCGGCGCGCGCGGCAACGTACTCGGGGTTGTACTGCAACGCGTCATTGCTGGCCGTCAGCAGATCAGCCAGATCGCTCCCGGTCGGCGGCGCGGCGACAGCTGCGGTCGTAGCGCAAACGGTTGCGAACGCTGCAGTACAGAATCCGAGGATTCGGACTCCCATCATTGACATCGGTGTTCCTCGTTGATTCGTCGCGCGTCCCGCGCTCCGTCCCCTAGTGCCCCATTTCAGGCGTTCGCCGTCATCACTGACGCATTATGGATAAATCATCCTGCAGTGTCGTGTCGGACTGCGCGCCCAGCCCGCTCATTACACCGAATAGGGCCGCCAGAAAAAACCCCGCATCACTGCGGGGTTTTTTGCCTGTTCCCAACACATCAGCCATGCGGCAACTTCATCAGATAACGGCAGATCGCAGGACAAATCACGACCGCTCCGATCATGTTGGCGAAGAAGGCGAATGTCAGCAGCAGACCCATGTCGGCCTGGAACTGCAGGCCGGACCACAGCCAGGTCGCCACCGAGCCCGACAGCACCAATCCGGTAAACATGACCGGCTTGCCGGTCATGCGCAAGGTTTCGAAGTAGGCATCCGCCAGACTCATGCCCTTCTTCACGAACTCCTCGATCGTCGAGTAGATGTAAATCCCGTAATCAACACCGATACCGACGGCGAGCGCTGCGACCGGCAAGGTGGCCACCTTCATGCCGATACCCTTGATCGTCATCATCGCCAGAATCAGCGCCGATACCGTATACAGCGGCAGCAAAATCGAAAATACGCCGGCTGCATTGCGGAACGATAGCCACAGGAAAATGATGATGACCGCGTAAACGTAGTAGACGATCGGCTTGTCCTTGGCATGCACGACCTCGTTGGACGCTGCCATCACGCCAACATTGGCAGACGCCAGGGCAAAATTGACCGGACAGGGCTTGCTGAAGCCGTCAAG
>JBFFJL010000181.1:0-7657 GCA_041555955.1 Nevskiaceae bacterium | reverse complement strand
GGACGGAACCGGCTTTGCGCCCGGTGATACCGATGGCCTGGTGCATCTGTGCTGTGATCCGGGCGAGTCGCCGGAGGGATGGCAGAGTCTGGAGACATTGACCCGCACGGCTTCGGCGGCCAATCCACCGGAGACGCAACAGGTGACGATGCGTCAGCCGTGCTTCTACATCTTCACATCCGGCACGACCGGCTTGCCGAAAGCCTCGGTGATGACGCACTACCGCTGGTTGCGCGGGATGGCCGGACTGGGGCAGATGACCTTGCGGTTGCGCGCCGATGACGTGTTGTACTGCTGTCTGCCTCTGTATCACAACAACGCGCTGACGGTTTCCTGGGGGGCGGTACTGGGCGCCGGCGCGACGTTTGCGCTGGGGCGCAAGTTCAGCGCATCCAGATTCTGGGATGACGTCAGGGCCACCGGCGCGACCGCGTTCTGCTACATCGGCGAGCTGTGCCGTTATCTTCTGAACCGCCCGGCGAGCCCGCGCGATCGCGATCATCGTGTGCGTGTCATTGTTGGCAATGGCTTGCGCGCAGAGATCTGGGACGCGTTCAAGACGCGTTTCGGCATTGCGCGCATCTGCGAGTTCTACGGCGCCAGCGAAAGCAATCTGGCATTTTCCAACGGTTTCGATGTGGATCGCACTGCGGGCTATTGCCCGTTAGCGTTTGCGATCGTCGAGTTCGATGCCGAGGACGAAGTTCCGCGTCGTGGTGCCAAGGGGTTCATGCGCAAGGTGGCGCGGGGTGGCGTCGGTTTGCTGATGACAGAAGTCAGCGATGCTGCGCCTTTCGACGGGTACACCGACGCCGGCGCCAGTGAAGCCAAGTTGCTGCGTGATGTGTTCAAACGCGGCGACTGCTGGTTCAACACTGGCGATCTGGTCCGCGATCAGGGTTACCGTCATATCCAGTTCGTTGATCGTGTCGGCGACACCTTCCGCTGGAAAGGCGAGAACGTTGCGACCACCGAAGTCGAAGCGGCATTGAATCGCTTCGCGGGCGTTGAGCATGCCGTGGTCTACGGGGTGCAGATCCCCGGCGCCGATGGTCGCGCCGGCATGGCTGCGCTGACGCTGGATGGCGAGGTGACGCCGCAGCGGATGCAGGTCTTGGCGCAGCATCTGGACCAGCGGTTACCCGCGTATGCGGTCCCGGTGTTCCTGCGGATGCGCGACGAGCACGAGACCACGACCACGTTCAAATTTCGCAAAAGCGATTTGAAGCAGGAGGGTTTCGATCCGGCGGTGGTGTCGGAGCCGCTGTTCGTACTGGTCGACCGTGCACGCGGTTACGAGCCGCTGACCGAAACGCTGCTGACCGGCATTCGCGACGGCAGAGTGCGCGTCTGATACGCCTGACGGACAGCGCGCACCGCGAATTGGCCGCACCGACCGCGACGGTGTTCAGCCGGCCAAGGATGAACGTCGATGGAGCTGCCACGCTAGCTCCAAATGGTGCCGGAGGAAGGAGCGGCATGAAAATCGAAATCAGCATTGCACGCAGCGTCGAAGTGGCTGCGCCGATTGATCGCGTCAATTCGCTGCTGGAAAATTACGAGCAGACGATCCGGCGCTTCCCCAAGTTACGCAAGTTGACGCCACTGGGCGACGACGCATTCCTGTGGGAGATGGCGCCGATCGGTTCAAAGATCGCCAACATCGCGCATCAGGTCAGCTATGCCGCGCGCTATCAGGTCGACCCCGCAAACGGACATCTCAGATGGCAGCCCGTGCCCGGCCACGGCAACGCGCACATCGAGGGTCAGTTCAGTCTGATTGATGCAGGCCCAGCGACGCGGCTGAACTTTGAAGTGCGCGGGCAACTACGCGAGGTGCCGGTGCCACTGATCTATCGCCTGGTCGCGCCGCCCTTCATCCAGGGCAAGTTCACGCGACTGGTGGATGTGTTCCTGGAGCAGACACGCGACGCATTGAGCTGAGCTGGATGCTGCGCACGCGCGGCAAATACAACGAGGAGAGCAGCATGAGTCTGACGTCGAATGCGATGGGATTGGGGCTGCGTGCGCTGAACCGGCTCGCGGGATTGCCGTTGGTCGACAAGCTCGGTCTGCGGCGAACGACCGAGCGCGCGATGTTCACGGGTGCGCGCGTCGGGTTTCGCGCCGCAGGCGCTGTGGGTCGCGGGTTCAAGGCCACTCAAACCTTGTTGCAGCCGGTGCGTCTGCCGGGTGCGCCGTCGCGGAGTCTGTTTGATCTGACGCCGGACGACGAGCAGGCCATGTTGCGCGAAGCGGTGCTGGGCTATGCGCAGGAGCAGTTGCGCCCGGCCGCAGCGGCCGCTGATGCCGCAGCTGCTGCGCCGGACGAACTGCTCGCTGCCGCGGCGGAGCTGGGTATTGCTCAGCTCGGTATTCCCGAGGCGCTGGGGGGTGCCGGCGCACAGCGCAATGCGGTGACCAATGTGCTGATTGCGGAGGCGATGGCACAGGGCGATCTGTCGTTGGCGGTGGCCTGCCTGGCGCCTTCGGCAGTGTCGAATGCACTGGTGTTGTGGGGGAGCCCGGATCAGCAGGCAACCTATCTGCCCGCGTTCGCGGGTGAACACACGCCGGGCGCCGCGCTCGCGATTCTTGAGCCGCAAGCCTTGTTCGATCCGTTGACACTGCGCACGCGCGCACGCACGGTCGGCGGTGGGTTTGTGTTGGACGGGGTCAAGTCCCTGGTGCCGCGCGCGGCGACTGCCGAGCTGTTCATCATTGCGGCGGAACTCGAAGGTCGTGGGCCGGCGCTGTTCCTGGTCGAGTCGTCGGCAGCTGGACTCAGTATCGAGGCTGAGCCGGCGATGGGGCTGCGTGCGGCCTCGACCGCGCGTGTTCACCTTCAGGGTGTGCAGTTGCCGGCGACGGCGCTGATCGCCGACGCCGATGCCCAGGTGTATCGCGACTGTCTGAATCTTGGCCGGATTGGCTGGTGTTCACTGGCGGTGGGCACCGCGCAGGCAGCGCTGGACTATGTGATTCCCTACGTCAACGAACGCACTGCGTTTGGCGAGCCGATCAGCCATCGTCAGTCGGTTGCGTTTGCGGTGGCCAATATCGGGATCGAGCTCGAAGGCATGCGCCTGACGACTTTGCGTGCTGCCAGCCGCGCCGAACAGAGCCTGACGTTCTCGCAACAAACCGCCATTGCACGGCGCCTGTGCATCGACAAGGGTGCGCAGATCGGCTCTGACGCAGTCCAGTTGCTCGGTGGGCACGGCTTCGTCAAGGAGCATCCGGTCGAGCGCTGGTACCGTGATCTGCGTGCGGTCGGTGTCGTTGAAGGCGTGTTGCTGGTCTGACGGAGTCGAACATGATCAATCTCGAAACGCCCAAGAAATTCCGCATGCTGGTCGATCAGGCGCATCAGGTCGCGCGTGAAATCTTCCGTCCCAACTCGCGCCGCTATGATCTGGCGGAGCACGAGTATCCGAAGGAGCTCGACATGCTCGGCGCGCTGCTGGATGGCATGAACGCTGGAGGCGGCAGTGAAGGCGCAGGGGCTGCGGGAGTACGGCGCGACAAGCTCGATTCCGACGGTAATCGCAACGGCAGCAATATGTCGACCGCGCTCGGGGCGATGGAATTGTGCTGGGGTGATGTCGGTTTTCTGCTGACGATGCCGCGGCAGGGGCTGGGAAACTCTGCGATCGCATCGGTGGCCAGTGACGAACAGCTCAAGCGCTTCGACGGGCGCTGGGCGGCGATGGCGATCACAGAACCGCACTGTGGATCGGATTCGGCGGCGATCCGCACCACAGCGACGCTGGATGGCGATCACTACGTGCTCAACGGTGACAAGATCTTTGTCACGTCCGGCGAGCGCGCCGATCTGGTGGTGGTGTGGGCAACCCTGGACCGCAATGCCGGTCGCGCGGCGATCAAGTCGTTTGTGGTGGAAAAAGGCACGCCGGGCATGGAACTGGTGCGGCTGGAGCACAAGCTGGGCATTCGCGCATCAGACACGGCGCAGTTCGCGCTGCGCGACTGTCGCGTGCCCAAGGAGAATCTGCTGGGCGAGCCGACGATCGATGTCGAGAAGGGTTTTGCCGGCGTCATGCAGACCTTCGACAACACGCGTCCGCTGGTCGCGGCGATGGGCGTGGGGCTGGCCCGCGCGTGCCTGGACGAGACCCGGCGCATCCTCGGCGAAGCGGGCGTGGTGGTGGATTACGATCGTCCGGCCCAGGTGCAGTCAGCGGCGGTCGCCGAGATGCTGCGGATGGAGGCTGACTACGAGGCCGCGCGCTTGCTGACCCTGCAGGCCGCGTGGATGGCGGACAACCGCAAGCCCAATTCATTACAGGCCAGCATGGCCAAGGCCAAGGCCGGGCGCAGCTGTGTCGAGATCGCACTCAAGTGCGTCGAGCTGTGCGGCAGTGTTGGCTACGGTGAAGGCGAACTGCTGGAGAAGTGGGCGCGAGACGCCAAGATTCTCGATATCTTCGAAGGTACACAGCAGATCCAGTTGCTGATCGTGGCGCGACGCCTGCTCGGCAAGTCCTCCAGCGAATTACACTGAGGCTGTGCTTCAAAAAAACGCCCGCTGATGCGGGCGTTTTTGTTGCGGCAGAAGTCTCAGGCGGCCAGCGCCGGCTCTGAAATCTGGATCGGAGCCACCAGCTCGGCCAACCGGTCGAGTTGCGCTCGGTTGTCGTGATCCCAGGGATGGAAGTCGCGTCGGAAATAGTCCAGCCATGGCCGTGTGATGTTTGGGAACAGGCCGTCTCTGGGGTGCCAGAGCATCGAGACCACGTCCCCCCAGCCACGCAGTCGCGACGCCTTGCGATCAGCGCGGATCAGGCGCAGATGAAATGCCAGTACCAGCGGCCAGAATAGAGCGGTTGCGCCGATCAGGCCGGTGCAGCGCTGCAGGTAGGCGCTGGTGCCGCGGCCGAACACCTGATCGTAAACGTCGAACGCCACCGCCTTGTGTTCGGTCTCCTCCAGCGCATGCCAGCGCCACAACGCACGGTAGTTCGGATCAGCATCCTCGATCCACTGCGGGTGATTCAACAGTGCGTCGGCGATGATCGCGGTCAGGTGTTCGAGCGCGATCGTGGTGGATAGCTGCATCTGCGCCGGCAGGTGTTGTTTGATGGGCTCCAGTATCGATGTGACCATCGACTCCAGCGCCTGAGCCGGTAGGCCGGCCGCGACCATGGCGTCGTTGTACTCGGTGTGTTCGCGGCCGTGCATGGCCTCCTGGCCAATGAACGCGGTGACCGCTTTCTGCAGCTCCGGGTCGGTGATGCGATCACGATAGTGACGCACGCTGTGGATGAAGAAGCGCTCCCCTTCAGGGAAGAAGATCGACAGCGCATTGTAGAAATGGTTGGTCTTGCGATCGGCATTGCGCCAGGTGCAGATCCGGCTCGGGTCGAGCCGAAAGTGAAGGTCGCGGCGGGTCGGAAGTCTCGGAAGCATGTCTATTTTCAGCGATGGAACAATGTCACTAAACAATGGCAACATGATCAATTGTTGTCAACAGTGAGCGGTATTTATTTATGGCGCCTGTCGTTTGCGCACGGTCTGGCTTGGCGCCGTGCGTTGAGCTGACACGTTTCGCCAAGCGGGTGGCCCTCGGGCTATCATCGCGGCATGGCAAGCCCAAGAAAATCAAAAGCATCCGCCAAGACTCGTGCAGAGCCGGAAGTCGCAGTTGACGATCCGCGCCGCAGTATCGAGTTCAGTATCGAAGAGCTGGCGCGGACCGCGCGGACTTCGGTGCGCAATGTACGCGCGTATCAGGATCGTGGCCTGATTCCGCCACCTGAGCGCCGTGGCCGTATTGCCGTGTACGGCGAGGCGCATCTGTCGCGTTTGCGCATCATCGGGCAGCTGTTGGCGCGCGGATTCACGTTGAGCAGCATCGGTGAGCTGCTGGAGGCGTGGGAGCGGGGCTCCGATCTGGCCGGCGTGTTCGGCCTCGAATCAGCGGTGTCGAGTCCGTGGACCGATGAGGTGCCGAAGCAGTATTCGCTGACCGAGCTGGTGAAAATGTTCGGCGGCAGCTTTGACGTGCGCTGGCTGGTCAAAGCGTCGGATCTGAAGATCCTGGTGCCCGAGGGTGCGCGTTTTCGGGCGCCCAGCCCGCGCATGATCCAGGCCGGTGCCGAGCTGGTGAAGGCGGGCATTCCGCTGGACGAGATGCTGGATGTCGTGAGTCATCTGCGCGCAAATGTCGAGCTGGCATCCGAACGCATGGTGGAACTGGTCGAGAAGTATTTGTTCGATCGTTACGGCAAAGGGCTGCCGCCGTCTGAAGAGGTTGCTCGCCTTGGGGACATCATCTGGCGGCTGCGGCCACTGGTGGAGATGGCCGTGCTTTCCGAAGTTGCGCGAGCGATGGAGATTGCTGCGACCGCGCACATGGGCGATCGTTTGGCCGCTGTGCTGGATCAGTTGTCACAGCGCTCGACGGTCAAGTCGGACAAGGCCGGCGTCAGCCGTACGCGCGGTCGCAAGAAAGCCTAGTCGAGCTGAGGCAGGCGGCAGGCATTTTGTCGTCGACGCATTCTTTGGGTGCTGCGCCCCACACGCCAATCGCGCAGAAAAAATGCGGGGCCGAAGCCCCGCATAGAGTGTGCGTGAAGCCGAGGTCTTTCTTGCTCAGGGTTCCGGGCGGATGTGCGCCAGATGGCTTTCTCCGCTTGGGGCGGTCCGGTGCAGGAAGGCAGCAATGGACGGAAGCACGAAAATCGCTCCGAGCATGTTGGCAGTGAACATAAACAGCAGCAGCTTACCCATGTCGATCTGGAACTGAAGATCCGACATCAGCCAGGTCAGGACCGAGGCGCCCAGGGTCAGGCCGGTGAAGATCACCGCCTTGCCGGTGCCGCGCAGCGTCTCGAAATAGGCCTGGCGCAGCGGCTTGCCCTCGTCGAGCGCGCCGGCCATGACGCCGTAGACGTAGACGCCATAGTCGACGCCGATGCCGACCGCGAGCGCCAGCACCGGAAGCGTCGCCACCTTCATGCCGATATCGAGCGTTGCCATCACGCCGTAGCCGAGTTCTGAGACCAATGCCAGCGGCAGCACGATGCAAGCGATTGCACGCCAGTTGCGGAAAGACAGCCATAGCAGGATCAGGATCACTGCGTAGACGTAGAGAACGATCTCGCTTTCCTTGTCCTTGACCACTTCGTTGGTCGCGGCCATGACGCCGACATTACCGGTGGCCAGCGCGAAGTTGACCGGGCAGTCATGCGCCATTTCGTCGTACTTGGCCTGAAGTCCATTGCGGCGTTCCTGCGCCTGTCGCAGTAGATCCGGATTCTGGCTGCTCGCATCGGCCAGGGCGAACACTTCGGCGTTGGCGTGCTTGAGCTGCTGGAAAGTGTCGTACTTGGTGTCACAGTACTCAGGCGTGACGTCGGTTGCGCGTGCAAAGAAGTCCGCACGGTTCTCGGCATTGAACTTCTTGACCTCGTCGACGATGTGGCTGATGGTTTCGGCGCGGTGATCCTTGGTTAACATATAGACCGCCAACGCATCGCAATCGTCGTTGAGCAGGCCCGTGCTGGTCGGAACCAGGGCGGTGGCCTGTGCCAGCGCGAAGTGATTGCGCGGTAACACCAGCGCGTTCAGGCGCCCCTCGGACAGCCCCTGGTAGACCAGCTTGGCGAAGGTTTGCAGCGACAGCGTTGACTGC